>CAIRNC010000239.1 GCA_903879875.1 uncultured Bacteroidota bacterium | reverse complement strand
ATTGTTGGGGCTTACAATGGCTTTAGAGCCTTTGGATTGAAGTTTGAATTGTTCAATTTGCCTAAAGCAGAAACGCTTAAAACCAAAGAAGATTTAATTGTTCGACTCAAAAGACAAATTCTACCTCCTATAAAAATTGTTTTGACAGGTCATGGAAAAGTAGCAAATGGTGCCAAAGAAATGCTTGATGGTATGAAAATCAAGCCCGTTTCTATTGAGAACTTCTTGACAAAAAACTATTCCGAACCCGTTTATACCCAACTGGATGTACTGGATTATAACAAACGAATTGACGGACAAATTATTGATAAAACTGATTTTTATAACAATCCGAAAGACTACGTTTCAGATTTTGAAAGATTCACAAAAGTTTCCGATATATTTATCACCGGACATTTTTATGGAATGGATGCTCCGATGATTCTTAGCCGAGAAATGTTGATGGCAAATGATTGTAAAATAAAAGTAGTTGCTGATATTTCCTGCGACGTCGATGGACCGATTGCCTGTACTATAAAAGCGTCAACTATTGCGGTGCCTTCTTATGGCTATTATCCTTTAGAAGATTGCGAAGTAGATTTATTTCATCCTGCGGCAATTGTGGTGATGGCTGTTGACAATTTGCCGTGCGAATTGCCTAAAGATGCCAGTGAAGGTTTTGGCGAAATGTTTATGAAACACGTCATTCCCGCTTTCTTTAACGGCGACAAAGACGGCATTCTTCAAAGAGCAAAAGTAACCGAAAACGGAAAACTCACCCAACGTTTCCAATACTTACAAGAATATGTTGATGAAGTTCAAATAGAAAAAGCCTTGGTTTAACCGAGGCTTTTTTTTGAAATTGATTTTATGCTATTCGGACTAACAATTAACAATAGCACTCGAATGAAACCGATTAGAATGATATTCACTTATTTTTGAATAAAAAATCGTTTAATCTGTTTAAATCCGTGTCATCTGTGTGCCATTTTTTATTTGGTATTAATATGAAACAGCTTTTTTTTAACTAATTGGAATTACAAACTCCTAATTCTATTTAAGGCATCGGGTCTATTGGAACAGGAACTTCGCCTTTTTTGGCAGGTGGACGAGTGGCGAGACGGTCGGCATAATATTTTCTAACGGTGTTTATCACGCTCAACGGTTTGTTGTATTGGTCCACATCATGCGCTTTTGCCATGGACAAAACATACAATGCCATATCTTCATAAACCGTTTTCAAATTTTTGCGCAATGCTTTCACATCAAACACCTCTTTGCTCGCAAACTCTTGGGTTCTGCCTTCAAATAAGGCTTTAAAAATCTCGTTACTCTCTTTAATTTTTTCGACAAAAGTCACCATTTGAAGCGTTTCTACATGTGGCGCATATTTTGCCCCTTGCAATTCGACTATCAAATTATCCAAACCATTACTCTCTTCTTCATAATTCCATTTTTGCACCCCATTATAAGTCTTAAAAAGGGTTTCCAAACTAGCGTGAGCCAATTTTTTTGGTTCTTCATCGGTCAATTCAAAAACGCTCAAATAGCGCAAAGTTGCTTCTACAGCATTGTCACGAACGTGGTCGGCAGCTGTAATTTTTACCGTTTCGTCGCTCTTGCTAATATACAACATGGCTTTGTCATACAAACCGTTTTGGGTGTTTAAACCGGCCAAATACTGTGTAAAAACAGTGTCGGTAATCAAGGCATTGCCCAACAAACCGATACCTTTATGAACACTTTTGGTGTGCTGACCAAACTCAAGAACGGTCAACCGAGCTGAATTTAATGGTGCTAATACTTTCATAATAAATTAGTTTTAAAGTTGT
>CAIRNC010000238.1 GCA_903879875.1 uncultured Bacteroidota bacterium | reverse complement strand
CCGAAGAGATTTAGAAGATTTCAGTACCGATTTTAACGTTTCAGAAACCGATTAAAAATTTACATTATGAACCAAAACAACATTCTAAATAGCCAAGAAATAGATCATAAAATCAAACGAATTGCCTATCAAATATACGAAACTTTTGTAGATGAGCCTGAGATTGTAATTGCTGGAATTGCTTCAAATGGATTTGTTTTTGCAAAAAAAATTGCAACCGAATTAACAAACATTGCAAAGGTAAACGTAATTTTATGTGAGGTTTTTATCGACAAACAAAATCCTACAGCAACAATTACAACTTCTATTCCTAAAGAAGCCTATCAAAATAAAGGATTGGTACTTGTTGACGATGTTTTAAATTCAGGCACCACATTGATATATGCCGTTCGCCATTTTCTGGAAGTTCCATTAAAAAAATTCAAAACTGCAGTTCTTATTGACCGAAATCATAAAAAATATCCTGTAAAAGCTGATTTTAAAGGTATTTCATTATCAACTTCACTACAAGAACACGTTCAAGTCGTTTTTGAAAACGAAACAAGCATAGCTTATTTAGCTTAAAATTTGGCAAATTTCATCGGCAACATTTTCTTTTGATTTGGCATCAATATCAATTTTAACTGTGGCTTTATTGTAATAGAAGCTTCTTTCAAAAAGACTTTTTGCAATAAATTCTTTTAATTCAGCATCACTCATTGCAGCAATTATAGGACGTTTCTTTTTATTATTTCTCAATCTTTCAAATAATGGCTCAACCGAAGATTTCAGATATATTGAAATTGTATTTTCGCCGTTTAATAATTCATGATTGTTAGCATAAGCGGGTGTACCTCCTCCTAAACTTAAAATCATATCTTCATTATTTGCCCTTAATTCTTTAAAACAGAGGTGTTCTAAATTCCTAAAATACACCTCTCCTTTATATTTAAAAATATCAGAAATGGAAGCATTACATTTTTTTTCGATGATTTCATCTAAATCTAAAGCTTTAATATTTAATTTTCGTGACAAAATCTTACCTATAGCCGTCTTTCCACTACCCATATAACCCACTAAAATTATTTTTTTCATAATAATAAAACCTTAAAAATTAACACATTAAATGTATTTGCAAAAAAAAGTCAAATTTATAATAAAATTGCTTTGATAGATAAAGAATAACGCCTTATATTTGCACCCGCATTGAAGAAATGTAAAAGACTTGGTAGCTCAGTTGGTAGAGCACATCACTTTTAATGATGGGGTCCTGGGTTCGAGCCCCAGCCAGGTCACAAAAAAAGCGTTCGAATCAATCGGATGCTTTTTTGTTTTAGGGCCACGTGGAGAAACGGTAGACTTGCCAGCTTGAGGGGCTGGTGCTCGCAAGGGCGTGCGGGTTCAAATCCCGCCGTGGTCACGGAATAAGCCTGTTTATAGGCTTTTGCAAAGGTTTTACATAACCGTTATGTAACTAATCAAAAAAACACTCTAATTTGGAGTGTTTTTTACTTTTATATTTCTATTTGATAAGAATTCCATTTCTATTAAAAACCAATTATCACTTTATCCTATTATTCTTATTATTTAGGTAAATCTTTAAAATCATCTATAAACGCTAATGGAAATTCTCGATTTAATGCTAAAGTGTCTTTTACTCGATAATCTAACATAACTTCTGAGATGGAAACTACTTCATTATTTACCCTCTCGTAAATAATTTTTTCCAATTCATCCCAAGTGTAATCCAATTCATCGCCTTGACCAATACCTTTTAAATAATTGCTTTGGTCATCAATATAAAAAATCTTATCACCTCCAAAAAGCTTAGAATAAAACATCATTTTTTTTCGGTATTTTACAAAGTGTTGCGAGTTGTCTAAATAATCTTCTTCAATAATAACGCTACAAAAGTCCCACCAACGGGAAAAGTAATCAAAATTATTAATCAATAAATGTTTGCCAATTGTACAAAAATCTTTATCAGTTATTGGACTCGTTAAATCAATATTACATTGTAAAATTTCTTCTTTTAGTTCGTCAATTTCTTCTTGATTGAGAATTTCTTCCGAGCTAAAAATATAATTTTTCATCGAAAATAATTCATCTCCATACCTCGCTAAAAGTTCTCTGTCTTGGTATTTATCATCAATTAATCTATAAATTGTATCTCGATTAGGATTGAAAACAGCTGTTCCTAATACAGTAAAATCAGATTGATAAGGAATGTTCAACATCTTTGAATAATCTTCATAAGCCCAATAACCATATTCAACGTTATATTGTATTCTATTTGAAATATCTTTAGCCAATGCTTCAAAACTTGAAACATCAAGATTATGTCGTGATAATGCAACGATATCTCTTCCCATAATTAACTGTTTTCAACAATTTCAATTTCCTCTTTACTTAATCCATACAACTCATAAACCATTGTATCAATGGCTTTGTCTGTTGCTGTTATTTGGTTTTTTATGGCGTTTACTTTGGTGGCTTCTGCAATGAAATATTCCTCCCACTCGGCTTCTTGCGATAGGGTTAGTTTTATTTTTAATTTGGTTAGTTCTTTTATAAAATCTGCATAAGATAACAGATACCAATCTTGTAGTTTTTTTGGCAATGGGTTTAAACCCATTGTTAACTCAAATTTTCTCTGTATGGTTCTTTGGAACTTTTGTGCAAGTATTTGCAACTCTTTGTTTAAAGTTAGCATTACATCTGCTTTTTCTATGAAGGGTTGTTGTTTTTCATTAGATAAATCAATAAATGGAAGCATTCCTAAATGAAATGCTTTTACTTCTGCCATTGCTTCACCTTTTT
The DNA here is from genome assembly GCA_903879875.1 of uncultured Bacteroidota bacterium. Taxonomy (GTDB): domain Bacteria; phylum Bacteroidota; class Bacteroidia; order Flavobacteriales; family Flavobacteriaceae; genus Flavobacterium. The sequence goes on along the minus strand of CAIRNC010000238.1, from coordinate 4,539 downwards.
CGGGATTTATTGTCCAATAATACCAATTAACTAATTTAGAATTTAATATTGAAATTATATATTTTAAGCTGAATTTTGAATACTCCTTATTTAGTATTATGTGAGTATTATTTCTTATTATATAACCTTCACTTATCAATGAACCAATTATACTATCACTAGTTTGTCTAAAAATTAGTTTTTCTTTATTCTCAAAAATTGATTTTTCTCTAGGCGCAGCTAACCATTCACCATATTGAATCCAATTAATATTTTCAGAAAATAAATTATATCTATGAAATGAGCTACCACCTATAAGAGGAGAAAAACTTTCATCTTTTTTTGTCAATGAAGTGTATGGTTTTTCTAATAATATTTGTGCAGTTTGAGCAGGTTTTCCTTTTCCTTTTTCATACGGCTTAACTCCATTTTTTATTATAAATTCATCTTTAATCAATGTTGACTTTTGGTTTATTTTATCTTTTAAATCATAATGAATTTTTGTCAAAAATAAATTGTAAGAATCTTGATTTGACAAAACAGATTGACTAATTAAATGTTGTAAAAACACACCATTCTCATTTGTAATTGATATTAATACATTTGAAATAGTATTGTCTTTTTTAATTATAAGTGTGTCACAATCTACGGTTGCATCTGAAAAAACTTTCTCATTATGTTGAATTATTTGACTAATCCAAAATGGTTTTTCACTAATAGTATTTCTAAACTTTTTTGCACTTTCAATTAATCTCCAAGTATTAGGTGTGATAAAACCTAAATAACCGTTTTCAGCTAATAAAATTTTTAAACATAATGCGTAAAATGAAAAATAAGTGTCTGATAAATTTGTACTTATACCAAAATCATCAAACTTATTAATTATAACATTTAATTCTGTTTTTGAAATTTTAGCACCATACGGTGGATTTCCAATAATCACATCAAAACCTCCCTTATATTCTTCTCTAAAAGCGTGTTCGTGGCTACAAGATATACTATCGACAAGGGGTTTAAACCCCTTGTTTTCGTTGTCGGGCAAATTGTGTTTTACTCGATTTGTTTTTATGTAGTGTAGTGTATTTGCCAATTGGTTTTCATCGGTTATCTCTTTGCAACCAAATTTTTGTGTCCATAACGGGATACTTTTTTCGGCTTTTTCTTTGACAAGGGGTTTAAATCCCTTGCTCAGATTAACTTCGCGTGCGGTTCTTCCTTTTATTTTCCTAACAATTTCATTTACTTCATCTTCTTCGCAAACCAAAACAATATGTATGTGGTCTTTGCAAACATTAAATGCCAAAATATTCAAATTTTGCTCTTTTCCTAAAATAGCAACCGTTTGGGCAATTACCGCTTCGTCATCATCTGTTAGATAATTTATTTGTGGTTCGGGCATTGTTCCTAATGCTCTTTTTTCTCTAACCTTATAATCTACCATTCGCTGAGAAGTGCGGCTATCGTGAATAGCAGTAGTAATATGCCAAGGTTTTTTCTGTTTTTCTTTAAACACTTGAGGAAATGCCTTTTGCCAGTTAAAGGCTTTTTCGCCAGCAATGGCAACATCATCTATCAATGAGTTTCCGCACTTAATATTACTGTTTAGGTCGTTTAGTTTTCGGTTGGGTTGTGCCGTGCGTAACCAAAGGGAGAGTTTGGCTATTTCTACACTTTCTTCGTTCAAGTCCACACCGTAAAGGTTATTTTCGAGTATGCTTTTTTCTACATCGCTCAAAACAAGGGCATCGCCAAAGAGTTTGGCTTGTAGTTCGTCAATGTATTTGTGCTCTGAAATTAAAAAATCTAAGGCTTGGTTCAAGAAAGCACCACTACCACAAGCGGGGTCGCAAATGGTTAGTTGCAACAACCAGTTTCTGTACGTGGTTAGTTTTTCGAATAGTTGTTTTTTTGCAAGGGGTTTAAACCCCTTGTTGAAAACATAGTCTTCTTCAACAATATTTATTTCGGCTTTTTTATCCATACACAGTTTGCCAACGGTATTGTCAACAATGTATTTTGTAATGTATTTTGGGGTATAAAAAACACCATCTTTTTTTCGTTTGGTTGTTGTTTTCTCAACAATTCCAACCTCTAATTGTGCTTTTATCTCGTCTAATTCATTCAATGAATTTTCAAAAATATGACCGAGTATGTTTACATCTACTTCACTTGCAAAGTCATAATTGCTTAATTTATGGGTGTATTTGTATAATAATTCGTCATCAATACGTATGTGCTCTAAAACTTCATCGGGTTGAAACAAACCACCGTTGTAAGCAAAAATTTGATGTTCTTCTTTTTGCAAAGTGACTGTTTCAGAAAAAGCGTGGGAAGTTACTTTTGCTCCTTTGTTTAAATCGTTAAAATAAATTTTGTAACGGTCATAAAGCGAAATATTCATTCGCATTTCTTGTAGTTGTCGCCATTCTTTATTGATTCTAAAAATAAGATTGGTTGGTAACAAGTTTCTGTCTTCGGCAAAGAAAATGAACAAAAAACGGTCTAATAATTTTTGTGATTTTTGGAATAATTCCAGCGCATCAAATTGAGGATTTTGCTTCACTAAATCGTGGTGTAATTCTCTTTTAAACAGCGAATAATCGGTATATAATGCTTTGGTAATATCTTTTTCTTGACTAACCGATTGTTCTTTTAATTTCTTGGGAATATCATTAGCAATATTTTCATAGGCTAAACACAAATAGAGTAATTGAAATTCCTTTTCGGTAAGATTAAAAAGATTAAACTCTAAATGCTCTGTTGCATTGTCGATATAAAAGCGCAATTTTTCAAAATTGGAAGTTATCACATAAACGCAATCGGGTTGGTTGTTTTTATATCCAAATGCTTGTACTTCAATTTTGTTTAAATCGGTGGTATTAGTTCCCTTTAGCTCAATAACGGCTTTAACTTTGTCGTTTATGAGTATTGCACCATCCGCTTTTTTACTGTCTTTTACGTTCTTGTATTCGGTTGTTATAGAAAAATTAGGCGTTGGATTTTTAGTATATCCTAAAACCTTGACAAACAAATCAATTAAAAACTCGCCTTGGTATTGTTCCTCTTTACTGCTACGAATATTGTCTTGAATGGTTGGATTGTGAAAATGGGTTGTAAAAACATTCCATTGCGCAAGCAGTTTAGTTTTATCCTGACTTTGTAATTGTTTTGTAACTACTGAATTTTGAAAGATTGGCATAAAAGGGCGTGTTTTTGAATGTGCAAGTTAAACAAATAATAAATTTAAAGATAGTTTTCTAAATTTTTTACTAATCGATTTTTAATCGTTTCTTGCATTGAATTTGGGGCTACAATTTTAAGCATTTCGCCATACGAAAGAAGTAAATTTTCTAACTCAAAATTTATAAAAACCTCAATAGAAAATAAATAACCGTTTTCGTCTTCAGAAATTCTCTTTTGTGAACCGTGAATTGGTTTAGTGGTTATGTAGGGTTTTAAATCATTTGTTGCACGTAGTATTACCTTTTCAAGGATTGCATTTTTAGGCTTTGAAACCCCTACAATATCTTCAAAATATTCATTAAAATCAATTGTTGATGTAATGTATTTTGCATCCATTTCTTTAAATTCAACAATTCTATCTAGTGCAAAATGAGTTAGATTTTCATATTTAGGAAATCGACCAATAATAAACCAACGGTTGTTGTATTGCTTTAGATAATAAGGATGAAATTCAAAAGTTTTGCTTATTTCATTATCAAATTTTTGATATTCTAATTTCAATACTTTTTGATAGATAATAGCATTAAATAAATCGCTAATAAGGTGTATATTTTTTAAATACTCATTGGCATCAAAACTTATTATTTCTTTGTTGGAACTATCGAGATTAAAAGCTTGTTGTAGTTTTAAAATGAGTTCGTTTACCCATTCAAATTGTGGCATTCCTTTAAAGCGAGATAAAACTAACAAAGCTGATTTTAATTTTTCTACTTCAAAGTCATTAATGGGTTGGTTGTTTATAGAAAAATCTTTGGTCTCATACCTATAAAATACTTTTCTACCTTCTTTGTTTCGTTGCAAAGGAATTTCCCAGCCTTGAGAACTTTCCATAAACTTAATATCTTCAAAAAGTTGTCTTCTCTTAATTCCTTCATTAGAAAAATTATATTCAAAAAGAGCATCATTGCATGCTTTAAGTAAATCTTCATTAGAAAACTTACGCCCAAAATTGCTAAAACATTTGTCTAAAGCGTGGTATCTTATTATTGCATTTTTAGTTATTGACATACTTTAAAATTTATGAATCAAAAATAAAACAAATAGGTGCATTTCTACTGCACTAATACAAAATAGTTTTGTAACAGAATTTAAAATAAAAGTTATGAGAGAGCATTTAGCCCATTTTGACATTGCAGGATTTACCTATTATGAGGGTGTTTTAGCTTTTAACGAGTTAAAAATAGGGGGGCAATTACAATTAAAATTAGAAGAAGACAACAAGTATGACCCTCGTGCGGTTGCTATTTATTATAATGATTTCAAACTAGGATTTGTACCAAGAAGCGAAAACAGAATTATTTATAAATTATTAAAAGT
>CAIRNC010000237.1 GCA_903879875.1 uncultured Bacteroidota bacterium | reverse complement strand
TATGCTGCCGATAATAATGCCAAAGCCTTCGCACAAGGATTTGATATGCGTTTGAATGGTGAATTTGTACCTGGAACAGAGTCTTGGCTGAGTTTCGGCTACATGAAAACAGAGGAAAATATTGACGACAAAGGCTTTATTGCTCGTCCAACCGATCAGCGATTAAAATTCGGGGTACTGTTTCAGGATTTTATGCCGAAGATTCCAAGTGTAAAATTGTATTTGAATTTGGTTTACAATACTGGTTTACCAGGAGGTTCCCCGTCTTATGCAGACCCATATATCTATCAAAATCGATTGAAAGATTACCGCCGAGCCGATGTTGGTTTTTCGTATGTTTTAACTGAAAACAACAGCCAAAGAGCCGACACGCATTGGTTGAGAAGATTCAAAGATTTGTCTGTTGGTTTTGAAATTTTCAATCTTTTTGACAATCAAAATGCGATTACTAATACTTGGGTTAGAGATGTTTATACCAAAACACAATATGGAATACCTAATTATTTAACCACTCGAGTATTTAATATAAAATTGAGCGCTAGACTTTAAAAATAGATTCCGTTCTTAAATTTATTACCAATGAATTCAAAAATATATCCATTACAGTTTCAATCTATTCTAAAGGAAAGAATTTGGGGTGGAGAAAAATTAAAATCCATTTTAAACAAACCAATTACTTCTAAAGTTACTGGCGAAAGTTGGGAAATATCAGCAGTTGAAGGCGATGTAAGCCTAGTGGCAAATGGCGAATTAAAAGGAAAATCGCTATCGGATATAATAGATGATATGCCAAAAGCTATTTTAGGAACAAAAGTTTATCAGCAATTTGGGAAGCAATTTCCTTTGCTTTTTAAATATCTGGATGCAAGAGAAGATTTGTCTATACAAGTGCATCCTAATGATGGATTGGCGAAAAAACGTCATAATTCTTTTGGTAAAACCGAAATGTGGTATATCATGCAAGCCGATGAAAATGCAAGTATCATTGTTGGTTTTAAAGAAAAATCGAATGCTGATGACTATTTGGAACATTTAAAAAACAAAAGCTTACTTGACATACTTGACAAAGTGAAAGTAAAATCAGGAGATGTGTTTTTTTTAGAAACAGGAACCGTTCACGCTATTGGCGCTGGATTAGTAGTAGCTGAAATCCAACAAACATCTGACATAACCTATCGAATTTATGATTTTGACCGAAAAGATGCTAAAGGAAAGGAACGAGAATTACACATCGATTTAGCATTAGAGGCAATCAATTATAACAAAGTAGATACATTTAAAAAATACAATACTACAACTAATGAGTCCAACACCGTGGTGGATTGCCGTTATTTTACTACCAATATTATCCCATTAGAAGGAAAAATTACTGTAAAAAATAATGGAGATTCTTTTAAAGTTTATATGTGTGTTGACGGTGCTTTTGATTTAGATGCAAATAATTGTAACTATAGTTATAAAAAAGGAGATACATTATTGTTACCAGCCGCTTTGGAGGAGTTCAAATTAGATGGAAAAGCTTCAATTTTAGAAATTTATATTTCATAGTTCGTTATATAAAGATTATATGTACTTTTGCACCGAATTTTAAAATTCTAAATCAGAAAAAAATCAAAATTAAATAAAAATGGCTAACGTTAAAAATTTAAAAAAAGACATCAACTACGTTTTAGGTGATATTATTGAAGCAGTTTACTTGTTTGAAATTTCAACAACTGGAAAACCAACTCCTGAAACCAATGCTTTAATAGATGAAGCAATTGCTGCATTTGATGCTTTAATAGTAAAAGTTAATGCTAAAAAAGTAGAAAATAAAAAAGCACACTTTAAACAAATCAATGTAGAATTGGAACAAGTTGCAAATCAATTGATTGGAAAAATCAACGAATTGTAGTTAAAAAAACAATAAAAAAGTGCAAATTTATTTTGGATAATTGAATTTCAATATTATATTTGCACCCGTAATGTCGCCAGTGTAGCTCAGTTGGCTAGAGCAGCTGATTTGTAATCAGCAGGTCGTGGGTTCGAGTCCCTCCACCGGCTCAGAAATTAAAAACCATCTTTATAAGATGGTTTTTTTTGCTCCAATAATAAGAAAATAGTTGTTTGTATTTATTCATTTATAACACTATCTCTTCTCCTTTTAAATATTTTGTAGATTTCAATCCACATCACGCTAACAAACCCAACGGCAGTACATATCCCAATTTGTGCTAAAGAAACTTTTTCAAACATAAAGAAATTTGAAAAAACAGGAACAAATAACAACAATGCTGTAACAAAAAGTGTCAATCCAATAATCATAGTGACCAAATTGTTTTTGTAGGTAATTGTTGTGAAAATAGAATAATAAAAGGATCGATTGGCTAAAGTTAAAAAGACATTAGAAAGTATTAATGTCAAAAAGATTAGTGTTCTCGTGGCTTTTTCAGAATAATTTTCATCAACGCAATATTGGTAAAGCACTAACAAGCCTATTGTAATAAACAATCCTTGCACAATACTCGTTGTGATTTCTCTTAAATTAAAAAACGTAGTTGTGAAAGGGCGCGGTTTTTCCAACATCAAATTGCGCTCCATGGGTTCGTTTTCATAAATAATAGAACAGGTTGGTCCCATAATAATTTCTAAAAATATAATATGGACTGGCGAGAATATCGTTGGATATATCCAGCCTAAAGCTAAAGGAATAAACACCATTAATACTATTGGAATATGGATAGAAATAATATATTGAATTGCTTTTTTAAGATTGATATAAATTTTTCTACCCATGGCGATGGCATCTACCATTTTAGAAAAATCATCGTCAATCAGAATCAGGTTGGCTGCTTGTTTGGCAATTTCGGTTCCTTTTTTCCCCATTGCAATGCCTATGTGTGCTGATTTTAAGGCTGGGCCATCATTTACACCATCGCCTGTCATGGCTACAATTTGGTTGTTGTCTTTTAAAGCTTTTATGATTTTTAGTTTGGCTTCTGGAAACATTCTTGTAAAAATAGCGGTTTCCATTACTTTAACTTTAAGTGTAGCTTCGTCCATTGCCATCAATTCGTCACCGTTTAGAATATTTTCGGTGCCTTTAAAACCAATCTGTTTGGCAATTGTGGCAGTTGTAGCAGCGTTATCACCCGTAACAATTTTCACTTGAATACCCGCTTTATAAAAAGTCTCAAAAACTGATTTGATATTCGCTTTTGGAGGATCATAAAAAGCAACTAACCCTTTAAATTCAAACGAAAATTCCTGTTGTGTTTCTGGATAATTGTCACCATCAATATGCGCTTCTCCAACGCCTAAAATTCGGAAACCTTCGTTTGTAATGGTTAGCATAGCCGTTTCAATTTTTTTAATCTCAACAGCTGTCAATTTACTACAGGCAATAATGGCTTCTGGAGCGCCTTTGGCAGCAATAATGCGATTGCCTTTTGTATCTTTAAAAACATGCGTCATCATCGGTGGTTTTCCGCCTAATGGATATTCGTGTGACAGTTTATAGTCGGGCCTTTCGTCTTTTGGCGAAATTTTACCGTAGGCCTCATGCAAAGCAAGCTCCATAGCATCAAAAGGGATAGGCTCACTTGCCCACATCGAAAGGCGAATTAATGCGGTCGAAGCTTCACTAATTGCCGTACTATCATTCGCAATCGAATCATCGGAGAGCGTGTACCATTGTGCCAAACTCATTTTATTTTCTGTAATTGTACCCGTTTTGTCGGTGCAAATTACGGTGGCACTCCCTAAGGTTTATACTGTTTTGGTCTGTTTTACAATAATGCCCATTTTGAGTAATCGCCAGGCACCTAAAGCCATAAAAGTGGTGAAAGAAACCGGAATTTCTTCTGGAATAATGCTCATGGCTAGCGTTAAGGCTTTCAGCAAACTGTCCAAAACATCATTTGAAGTCATAAAATTGATGCTCCAAACAATTATGAAAATAACCAAGCCTACAATAGACATTATTTTTACAAAATGAGTAATCTGAAGTTGCAAAGGCGTTTTTTCTTCAACAATAGCGGCTAAACTATCGCCTATTTTACCCAGTTGGGTTTGGTTGCCAATGGCGGTTACTTCGCAAATTGCCAAACCGCCCGAAACGATGGTTCCTTGAAAAACTTGCTTGTTCTCAGTAGTCGTGCTTTTCAAAACCGACATCGATTCACCTGTTAAAATCGATTCGTTTACCGAAAAATCATTGGATTGTAGAATGATGCCATCTGCAGGAATAAAGGTGCCTTCTTCGGTTTGCATACAATCGCCGACCACAATTTCTTCACTTAAAATTTCAAGAAGAACGCCGTTCCGAATCACTTTGCTTTTGGGTTGCGAAAGTTTTTTTAGGGTTTCAATGGCATTTCTACTTTTCGATTCCTGATACAATGAAATAGCCGAAACCAGTACAATAGCCGCCGTCATAAATAAACCATCGCCCCATTTTCCGGTGATAAAATAAATAGCCGTAACCGCAAACAGCAACAAAAACATAGGTTCTTTCACCATTTCGAGCAACGAATTTAGAAAATGATTTTTGTCTTGATGCTCTAGCGAATTGCTGCCGTTTTTCGCTCTCGATTGAAGCACTTCGTGGTCATTGAGTCCAACTATAGGAGGAGTCTTTTGCATATCCAATATTTTTAAAAACACCATAAATGTTGGTATGCAATTTAATTAATTCCAAACCGAAACCACCATGATGTCTCTTAAGATTCCATTAATACGAACCCTTGTAATAAAAACAATTTTGAATGCTGAATTTAGAATACTGAATTGCTTTGGATTATTTTTATATATTTGAGGGGAAATTAAAGCGGGATAGGCATGGGGATATTAAATAGAATTCCATGTTTATTGTGTATATAAACGAGTTAGCAATAATGCTACAAAACCTAAAATAACCTTTTATGAAATTTAATAAACTATTACCTTTAATTTCTTTCGTAATACTAATTACTAATGTTTGTATCGGACAAAAAGCAAAAGAATTTGAAGGAAAAATACTTTACAAACATTTAGTTACAGCAATTGATCCAACATATGACATCCAAAATGACTACAATTATACTGGAACTACATCTGTGTTCTTTTATAAAGAAGGAAAGTACAAGTGGTCAAATAACAATGCTTATGTAGAGATGGAAATGTTCAATAATAAGAAAAAAGAATCGTGTTTAAAATTTAAAGAAAATGATACAATTCGTAGATTAAAAAGTAATATAGAAAACGAAAAGATCTTAGATTTTTCAATTATAAAAAACGGGGATAAAGTTTTAGGTCATACTTGTGATGTGTTAGTTATTAAAGCTGGTTCGAATGGAAATTCATGGGAAAGAAGATATTCTTTTTCTAATGATTGTAAAATAAATCCTATGTCTTTTAATAATTATAAATATAATTCAACAGATTTTATTTATTCAAAAATCAACGTTTTACCTTTAAAAATAGAGTTGATTTTTAAGGACAGGAAAATATCTTATACTGCGACAAGTATTGAAGAGATTCCGGTTTCCGATGAAATATTTAATTTCCCAGAAGCAACAAAATTTAAAGATGGAATATAAAGCAAAATTGCTTAAGTAGTTTGGAAATATGGTGTTATTTGGCTTAATTTAAAATTGATTTTGTACTTATAAATATCCATTTACTTAAAATCTCCTGAAACTTGTTAGTCACTTTACAAAACCTAAAATTCAAATAGAATTATGATAATTAGAAATACTTTGATAACTGTTGTTTTTGGACTATTAATTTGGTTATTGATTGAGAACACATTTCAACTTGACATTACATCTACAAAAAATAACGTCTTAGTCCAATCAGAAAAAATAAAAGTTGACAATTTTCAGAATATTGACTCTGTAAAAGTATATGCAAAATTAAAACTTGATATTATTAGACAAAATTCAAAGAAAAATTCTGAAATTGCTACACATAGAATTTGGATTATTATTGGAATAATTGTATTACAAATAATTGTATTGATAATTTCAAAACACCTAAAAAAAGAAAAGTTTTTAAAACCATTTTCTTAAGAGTTAAAAGCTACTCACGCTATCTTCAAACCCTTTCCAAAATTACTCAAAAAACCCTCTTCTATTTTTTAAGACAGACTACAGGCAAAAACAAATTTTATATTGTTACTTTGGCTTTTTTAATTTAAAGAACCAAAAAGTTGAAGCTTCGCTACAAAATATCGCTTGTGCTGTTGTGGATGGTGTGCCTGTCGCCTTTGTATGCACAACACCACTCGACACTTTCGGTAGTGGTTCATCCGGACAAAAATACCTTAGAGGTAGCGCAGGAACTTGTTTTCTATAACGCCTCGCCCGACACGCTGCACCAATTGGTGCTCAACGATTGGAACAATGCCTACACAAATGAAGAAACGCCTTTGGCAAAACGCTTTTCGGACGAGTTCAACAAATCGTTTCATCTCGCTAAAGAAGCCGCACGCGGCAGCACGATGGCCCTTCAAATCACGAATGAAAACAACGAAATTTTTTCTTTTTCCCGACCTGACACCCATCCTGATTTGGTTACTGTTGCGTTGAAGAACGGCCTCCTTCCGAATCAACGCCTAAGGCTGCAACTTCGGTACACGCTAAAACTGCCAAGTACTGTTTTTACGGGTTATGGATTTGAGAAAAACGGCAAAATGAATCTTAAAAATGCGTTTATAACGCCGGCGCGATATGAAAACAAGGCTTTTATTAGCTACAGCAACGAGAACATAGACGATTGTGCCAATGCCGCATCCGATTATGATTTGGAGTTAAAAATGCCCGATAACTTTACGCTTCAAACGGATTTAAACGAAACCAAAACGGCGCTGTCGACCAACCAAAAAACATGGTATTTGTCAGGGAAAAATAGGCTCAATTTCAGTTTGTATATCGATTCCAAAATAGCATTCGAACATTACAAAAATGACCTTGTGGAGGTGGTTACCGATTTAAAAAGCAATTCGTTAAACGAAATTCAAAAAGCCATTTTAATTGACAAAATGGTTCGCTTTGTAAAAGACAATACGGGAGCGTTTCCAAACCAAAAAATAATTGTTTCTCAAACGGATTATGAGCATTATCCGTTTTATGGGCTCAATCAATTGCCGTCTTTTTTGAGTCCGTTTCCAGATGATTTTATCTACGAAATTAAGTTTCTAAAGACCTATTTGAATCAGTACTTCAAAAGCAGTCTCAACATTGATTCTCGAAAAGACAATTGGATTTCAGATGGCTTTCAGGTGTATTTATTGATGAAATATATCGATGAAAATTATCCAAACAGTAAAATGATGGGGAGCATTGCTAAACTCAAAATTCTGAAAGCTTATCACTTAATCAATTTAGGATTTAACGAGCAATACAGCTATTTCTATATGCTTACGGCTCGAAAAAATCTGGACCAACCTTTAGGAAATCCGAAAAACACACTCATAAAATTTAATGAACAAATAGCCAGTAAATACCGAGCGGGCATCAGTTTCAAATATTTGGACAGTTATCTCGAAAAGGATATTGTGTCCAAAAGCATGCAGGATTTTTATACCCTAAGCACAGAAAAGCAAACCAGCCGAGCCGATTTTGAATCCATCGTAAAACAGCGTACTTCTAAAAATATCGATTGGTTTTTCAAAACCATTATTGACACCCGCGATTGGATCGATTATAAGTTTGGAAAAGTTTCCAAAACCAATGATAGCATCACTTTTACGATTAAAAACAAAACCCAAACGAATGTACCCATTCCTGTTTATGGGTTCAACAATAAAGAAATTGTCTTCAAAAAATGGTTCGAAAACATTGCTACAGATAGTACCTTTACGATTCCTAGAAGCCGTGCCAATAGAATTGTTTTAAACTATAAAAATGAGGTTCCCGAATTCAATTTAAGAAACAATTGGAAAAAATTAGATGGTTTTTTTCCAAACAATCGCCCGTTGAAATTTATCTTTTTTGAAGATTTAGAAGACCCCAATTACAATCAAGTTTCTTATGTGCCTACATTGGCCTACAATCTTTATGACGGGCTTTCGCCTGGAATTGAATTGCACAATAAAAATTTATTGAACAAACCTTTTAATTTTGATTTGAATCCAGCCTATTCTACAACCGCTAAGTCATTAACAGGAGGCATTTCGTTAGGTTTAAATCAGAATTTCAGAAATTCAAAACTTTATAATATTCGCTATACTGTGGGCGCTTCCTATGCCCATTATGCGCCAGATGCGGGCTATTCTAAAATCAATCCTGCTATAGCTTTTCGGTTTCGAGACTCTGATTTTAGAAACAATCGATTCCGAACTTTAATGATTCGTCAAGTTATTCTGAACCGCGAAAAATTAGAATTGAATAATGCCATTACAAGCAATCAAAATTACAATGTTTTCAATATCAAATATTTTGATACAAAAACCGAAATAACCCGACATTTTAATTTCATATCCGATTTTCAACTGGCTGGGAATTTTGGAAAATTAGCTTCCGAAATCCAATACCGAAAGTTGTTTAAAGATGATCGACAGATTAGTATTCGCTTGTATGCCGGTACTTTTTTATACAACACATCAACCACTGATTTTTTTAGTTTTGCCTTGGATCGTCCAACCGATTACTTGTTTGATTACAATTATTTGGGGCGTTCCGAGAGTACAGGACTTTTCAGTCAGCAAATTATTATGGCGGAAGGCGGCTTTAAATCGAAGTTGAACACATCGTTTGCCAACCAATGGATTGCAACCCTAAACGGAAGTTTTAATGTATGGAACTGGGTGGAAGTCTATGGTGATGTTGGGGTTATAAAAAATCAAAATCAAAACGAGAAAATCGGCTATGATAACGGCATCCGATTGAATTTAGTAACCGACTATTTTGAATTGTTTTTCCCGGTTTACTCCAACAATGGTTGGGAAATTGCACAACCAAAATATGGTGAAAAAATAAGATTTATGGTTACCGTAAGCCCAAGAATCTTAATCAATCTGTTTACTAGAAAGTGGTTTTAGATGTTAAACCGAGAGAAATATGAAAGTATATGACTGTCCGTTACTAACATAAAAAGAAAAACTTGCCACAGATTTCACAGATTTCACAGATTTTTTTACAGTTTTAATTCTAAAATCCATGAGAGTCCGTGAAATCTGTGGCTAAAAAAAAGCATTGGTACAAGTTAAGGATAGTCATAAAAAAGTAAACCGCAAATTCGCAGATTTACTTGATTGATAGTTCAAAAATAAAAATCCCACTCATTTGTTTATGAGCAGGATTTTAAGAGTATAGTTTATGAACTATTATTTTTCTCTAATATAAATATCGATGGGCACACCCGAAAAATCCCAGTGCTCCCGAATTTTATTTTCTAAAAATCGTTTGTAAGCTTCTTTTACATATTGTGGCAAATTGGCGAAAAACACAAATTGTGGTGTTGCCGTTGGCAATTGCATGCAATATTTGATTTTTACATATTTACCTTTCAAAGCAGGTGGTGGATAGCCTTCAATTACTTTCAACATATAATCGTTGAATTTTGAAGTAGGAATTCTTTGTTTTCTGTTTTCAAAAACTTGAACTGTTGCTTCCAAAGCTTTCAACAAACGCTGTTTGGTCAATGCAGAAACAAAAAGAATCGGCACATCCGTAAATGGCATCAATTCTTCTCTTATTTTGGCTTCATAATCCCGTGTTGACATGGTGTCTTTTTCGACCAAATCCCATTTGTTTACCAAAATCACTACCCCTTTACGGTTTTTTTCTGCCAACCAAAAAATACTTTGATCTTGACCTTCAAAACCTCTAGTCGCATCGATGATTAAGATACAAATATCAGCATGTTCAATGGCACGAACCGAACGCATTACCGAATAAAATTCTAAATCTTCTTTTACTTTCGCTTTTCTACGAATTCCAGCAGTATCCACTAGATTAAATTCAAATCCAAAACGATCAAATTTAGTGTCGATAGCATCACGAGTCGTTCCAGCAATATCAGTAACAATATAACGATCTTTTCCAATCAAAGCGTTAATAAAGCTTGATTTTCCTGCATTTGGACGCCCAACAACAGCAAAACGTGGTAAGTCGATTTCTGCTTGAGTAGGCTCTGGTTTTATTGGAAAAGCGTCAATTAACGCATCTAATAAATCACCAGTTCCACTTCCTGAAATACTAGCAAAAGTATAATATTCGCCTAAACCTAAATTGTAAAACTCCAAAGCGTCTTTTTCACGCATCGAATTATCCACTTTATTCACGGCTAATAATACTGGCTTTTTAACTTTACGTAACATTTTTGCAACGGCATCATCCATTGGAGTAATTCCCTCTTCTACGTCCACCACAAAAATGATTACATCGGCTTCGTCAATGGCTAATTCGACTTGTTTGCGGATTTCACCCTCAAAAACGTCATCAGAACCACGCACATATCCGCCCGTGTCAATTACAGAAAATTCCTTCCCGTTCCATTCGCTTTTTCCATAATTTCTGTCTCGGGTAACTCCCGAAACCGAATCTACAATAGCTTCTCTTCTTTGTATCAATCGATTAAAAAGTGTCGATTTTCCTACGTTTGGCCTTCCTACAATGGCAACAATGTTATTCATAATCTATTTTCTAACTATTTACTTCATCCGTTCAACCTTTCGGTATCGGGTTGCAAATGTAGTGTTAAATACCATATTATCAATTTTTTTACTATTTTGCACCCCTATTTAATTCAACCAAACTAAAAAATACTGAAATGGAAACCAATAATGAAATCAGATTGCGCTTGCGTTTTTACAAAGATGTTCAAGGAAACACCGAAACCATTCGACAAAAATTTCTTAATTTTAAAGAAAATTGCACGGAAGATTGTCATTTAAAGATAAAACACAATCACATTTGGATGAACATGCCCGAGGCGAAAAAAGAATATTGGTCGCCCCATTTGCATTTGGAACTGGAACCAAAAGAGAATAATGAAACTCACATTCGCGGTTTGTTTGGTCCAGAACCTACACTTTGGACGCTTTTTATGTTTTTACATTTTATAGTTGCCGGAATTTTTATCATATTTAGTGCCATAGCTTATTCTAACTACGTACTAAAAACCTCGGCCACAATGGATTTAATCGTAATGGCTTTGATGGTTATAGTTTGGTTTATTCTTTATTTTGTTGCCAAACAAATTCGTTTTAGAGGCAACGGACAAATGAATGAATTGGAAGCCAAGTTCTTTAAAATTTTAGAATCGTAGTTTTTTCTTGGAGCTTATCCCGCTATCCGTTTCAATCTCCCGAAAAAAATCGGGAGGATTTCCACTACTATCGGGGCTAGGGCATTATAGTATTCAATTGCGTTTTAAGGAAAACTCAAATTGATTTTAGTCCATTATACATTCAAAAAGGAACAGACAAGTTACAACTTGTCCCTACTGATTATATCCAAAACGTTTCAACATATTGGCGTTGCTTCTCCAGTTTTTATTGACTTTCACATACAATTCGATGTGAATTTGTTTTCCGAAAAACTTTTCTAAATCGGCACGAGATTCCACGCCCACTTTTTTCAAAGCGCCGCCTTTATGACCAATTATAATTCCTTTTTGAGTTTCACGTTCCACCATAATTAACGAACGAATACGTATAATGTTTTCATCTTCAAAGAACTCTTCGGTAACAATTTCTACTGCATAGGGAATTTCTTTACTGTAATTAAGCAAGATTTTTTCGCGAATGGTTTCGTTTACAAAGAAACGCTCTGGTTTATCAGTAAGCTGATCTTTGGGATAATAGGCAGGAGATTCTGGTAACAATTCAATTATTCGACCAAAAACTTCAGGAACATTAAAATTTTGTAAAGCCGATATCGGAAAAATTTCGGCGTTAGGCACTTTTGCGGTCCAAAAAGCTACTTGTTCTTCCAGTTTGTCTTGATTGGAAGTATCTATTTTGTTCAATAAAAGTAATACAGGAATTTTAGCATGGATAATTTTATTAAAAAAAGCTTCATCCTTCAATTCTTGCTCACCGATTTCGACCATATAAATCAATATATCTGCATCTTCAAAAGCCGATTTCACAAAATTCATCATTGATTCCTGCATTTCATAAGCGGGCTTAATGATTCCAGGCGTGTCGGATAATATCAATTGAAAATCTTCGCCGTTGACAATTCCAAGAATTCTATGGCGTGTAGTTTGTGCTTTTGAAGTAATAATAGACAATCGTTCTCCAACAAAGGCGTTCATTAATGTTGATTTACCAACATTTGGATTACCAATAATATTTACAAAACCTGCTTTATGTGACATTTACTATTTTTATTTATTCTGCAAAGGTAGTCATATCAGTCCAATAGATAAAATAAAACATTTTTCGATAATTTACTTGTATTATTAGATATTGGTTGTATATTTGCACCCGAAACAACGCGGGATAGAGCAGTAGGTAGCTCGTCGGGCTCATAACCCGAAGGTCACTGGTTCGAGTCCAGTTCCCGCTACTAAAATAAGCTTCAGAGAAATCTGGAGCTTTTTGTTTTTATTTACAATATTCTACAATGATATTAGTAACTTTACAAAAAAACCAGCCTTTTGA
The DNA here is from genome assembly GCA_903879875.1 of uncultured Bacteroidota bacterium. Taxonomy (GTDB): domain Bacteria; phylum Bacteroidota; class Bacteroidia; order Flavobacteriales; family Flavobacteriaceae; genus Flavobacterium. Next base: position 4,456 of record CAIRNC010000237.1, on the reverse strand, counting down.
TTAATTATACTATTTATAAAAATTCAAATACTACGCAATGGGTGACCTTTGTTCATGGTGCTGGCGGTAGTTCTTCTATTTGGTTCAAACAAGTTCGCGATTTTAAAAAGAATTATAATGTGCTTTTATTGGATTTAAGAGGTCATGGCGATTCAAAATCCAAAGTCATCAATTCAATTCAAAAAAAATATACCTTTCCTGCATTAGCCAATGATATTCTAGATGTTTTAGATCATTTAAACATTAAAAAATCACATTTTGTAGGTATTTCTTTAGGTACTATTTTAATCCGGCAATTGGCAGAAACCAATCCAGAACGGGTGCAAAGTATGATAATGGGTGGTGCTATTTTAAAAATGAATTTTCGCTCTCAAATACTGATGAAATTAGGGAATATTTTTAAATATGTGTTGCCGTATTTGGTGCTTTATCGTTTTTTTGCTTTTGTGATTATGCCTAAAAAAAGCAACAAACAATCAAGAATTTTATTCATCAATGAGGCTAAAAAATTGTATCAAAAAGAGTTTATAAAATGGTTCAAACTCACTGCTCAAATAAACCCAATGCTTCGATGGTTTCGTCAATTTGAATTGGATATTCCAACGCTATATGTTATGGGAGAAGATGATTATATGTTTTTACCATCGGTCAGAAAAGTAGTTGAAAAACATTATAAATCTTCTGAATTGTGCGTCATTAAATCATGTGGGCACGTTGTAAATATTGAACAACCCCTAATTTTTAATGAAACTGTCATTTCATTTATGAATTCTAAAAACTAAAAAAAGGTTGTTTTATTTAGAAATATAAACAATCAAATCAATAATGCGTGATGAATAGCCAATTTCATTATCATACCAACCCACTACTTTTACCATTTTGTCAATTACAGAGGTCAATTGCGCATCAAAAAGACAGGAGTTTTTATTACCTATAACATCAACCGATACAATAGGATCTTCCGTATAAGCTAGAATTCCTTTGAGTTCGTTTTCTGAAGCTTTTAGAAAAGCAGCATTGATTTCGTCAATAGTTACAAAGCGTTTTACATTAAAAGTAATGTCGGTCAAAGAGCCATCAGGCACAGGAACGCGAATACCACAACCTCCAATTTTATCTTCGAGTTCGGGAAATATTTTTGTTAATGCTTTGGCAGCTCCCGTTGTTGTTGGCACAATAGATTGACTTGCGCCCCGAGCACGTCTTAAATCTTTATGTGGTTGATCGTGTAAACTTTGATCGGTAGTATAGGAATGAATCGTGGTGATGTAAGCTTGCTCAATGCCACACAAATCGTTGATTACTTGTATCATCGGGGCAGCATTATTGGTAGTGCAACTTGCATTAGAAATAATTGTCTCTGAACCGTTTAAAATATTTTCGTTTACGCCTAATACAACGGTTTTAATAGAATCCACTTCAGAAGGTGCAGAAAGAATCACTTTTTTTGCTCCAGCAATACAATGTGCATTGATTTCGTCATACGCTTTGTATTTCCCAGTTGACTCAATTACAACATCAATATTTAGGGATTTCCAATCTAAATTTGAAATATTTTTTTCGTGAAAAAACAAATATTGCTTATCACCAACATGAATGGTTGCTTCATCAAAACTACAAGCAAAAGGTAGGATGCCGTGAATACTATCGTATTTTAAGAGATGCGACATGGTTTTATTGTCTGCAATATCATTAATGGCAATAACTTCGATAGTAGGATGGTTGATTAACAATCGAAATAAATTCCGACCTATTCGTCCAAAACCGTTAATAGCAATTCTTGTTTTCAATTATTTTTGTTTCAAGTTTCAAGCTTCAAGTTTCAAGTTAAGTAACTTTAAACCTGAAACTTGAAACAATTTTTTAAAGAATATGTTTCTGTGCTTTGTAGGAAGAACGCACTAAAGCACCACTTTCTACATGACGAAAGCCTAATTCTAGACCTATTTTTTCATATTTAGCAAATTGTTCAGGGGTAATATATTCCTTAACGGGTAAGTGTTTTTTGCTCGGTTGTAAATATTGACCAATGGTTACAATATCTACTTTAGCAGCATATAAATCGTGTAAAGTTTGAATCACTTCTTCTTCGGTTTCGCCTAAACCTAGCATAATTCCCGATTTGGTTCTGTTAATTCCTTTGTCTTTTAAATAACGAAGAACCTCCAAACTACGGTCATATTTGGCTTGAATACGAACCTCACGCGTTAAACGACGAACGGTTTCAACATTATGAGAAACCACTTCGGGGTTGGCTTCAACAATTCGGTCAATATTTCTTTCTATTCCTTGAAAATCTGGAATCAGTGTTTCTAAAGTCGTTTTAGGATTCATTCTACGGATGGCTTTTACGGTTTCTATCCAAATAATAGAACCTCCATCTTTTAAATCATCGCGATCAACACTTGTGATTACAGCATGCTTGATGTTCATGATTTTTATAGAACGCGCTACTTTTTCTGGTTCATCCCAATCTACCGTTTCGGGTCTACCAGTTTTTACGCCACAAAATCCACAAGAACGCGTGCAAATATTGCCAAGTATCATAAAAGTAGCTGTGCCTTCGCCCCAACATTCGCCCATATTAGGACAGCTTCCCGAAGTACAAATGGTGTTCAAACTATATTTATCAACCAATCCTCGAAGTTCTGTATATTTTTGACCAATCGGTAATTTAACTTTCAACCATTTTGGCTTTCCTACTGGAAGAGTATTTTCTAAAACAGATTCCATAAAAGTATATTGTTTTTGTAAAGCACAAAGATAATTATTTATACCAAAAAACAGCAAATCCTACTGTTTTAAACAAAGCAGCCGTTATTGCAAGCATCCGAATTAATGCGTTTACACAAACTATTCATTACTACCACTCCTACTCGACCGTTCAAACATTTTCCGCCAGTTAGTTGACATATTCCGCTGGTTGAAAAAATATAGACTTATAAATATCATACCCTAGACATTTCGGCATAAATATAGGTATTTATGTATCCTACCCTAGGCATTTCGGCAGAAATATAGACAGGTACATATCCTACCCTAGGCATTTCGGCAGAATTATAGACAGGTATGTATCCTACCCTACGCATTTCGGCAGAATTATAGACAGGTACATATCCTACCCTAGGCATTTCGGCAGAATTATAGACAGGTACATATCCTACCCTAGGCATTTCGGCGGAATTATATACAGGTATGTTTCCTACACTAGGCATTTCGGCAGAATTATTGATAGGTACTAATTGTACCTTAAGCATATTACAAAAAAACAATCCACCAGTTAGTTAAGATTTTCCGTTGACGGAACATTATAACTAACTGGCGGATGATTGCAACTAAGAAGCGGAATGTTTTAGCTATAACGATAATTGTTATACGTTAAATGTAAATCGTTTCAGATTATAAGGTTTAAAGTAATTACTACTTTTTCATCTCGGTTCTTGCTACCAATTCTTTGGCTTCGCCCAACATGGAGTCGCACTTATCGTTTACATTTTCATACAAATCCTGAAATTTGCTTTTAATGTCATCGGCGTAATTCTCCCCTTTTTTCATGATTCTTCTTCTCGTTTTTTTTCCTTTTGCTGGAGCAAATAAGATTCCTGCAATTGCTCCTGCAGCTACACCGCCTAATACGCCTAATAATACTTTACTTGAGTTCATAATTTCTATTTTTAAATATTTAAATAAATTTGATTTTTTATACTTTTTTGCCTTGAATAAGTCGTAACAGTACGGCTACGATGGCGAGAACAAGGAGAATATGAATAATTGCTCCAGCACTATAAGCAAAGAATCCGATGGCCCAAAAGATGATTAAAATTACTGCGAATGTGTAGAGTAGATTGCTCATAATCGTTGATTTTTAAAGTATGGAATAAGATAAGTATACACTGATTACACTGTTTTTACCGTCAGGAAAAGTGTAGGTAGTACTACCATAATTTCTTTCTTTACCAACTTTCATTAATCCGTAATTGTAACGTGCACCTAGGCTCAATGACCCAAAGTCAAACCCTACACCAGCAGCAAGACCGGTGTCAAACTTGTTGAAATTTTCAGAATCAATGTTGCTTTCAAAGTTGTAAAAGCTAACATCAGACACATTTTTAACTTTGGAATTAATTAAATAAGCCGCATAAGGACCAAAATGTACGTTGAAATTTTCATTGATATTGAGCACTAACAATACTGGTACTTCAATATAATTCAGATTAAAATCGGCAGTTCCGTCGACAAAAACATTGTTATAAGTCAGCGTTGAACCTTTTGTTGTGAAATAAAACTCTGGCTGAATAGCGATTGCGTCTGAGATGGGTAATTTGGCAAAAACTCCCAAATTAACTCCTGTCAACATTTTGTTTTGATCGGCATTACTTGTAGATACATTTGAGAAGTTAACGCCTCCTTTTACCCCAAATTTTAAGTTACTTTTCTGAGCATGGCTATAATGAGT
>CAIRNC010000236.1 GCA_903879875.1 uncultured Bacteroidota bacterium | reverse complement strand
TTTTTTTAGATTAAAATGAGATTTATTTCTGATTCAAAACAATACAACGAATAAATTCATCAATAAATAGTATGAAAACAAAATTAAACCTTACAATCTTATTGCTTGTATTCTCAACATTTGCATATACTCAAATTATTAATTTTGCTGATAGTAATCTAAAAAATGCTTTATTAGCTACAACTTCTATGGGTAATACGGCTGGTACTGGCACTATTGTTAATGGTGCACCACAAAACTACATAGCTATTGACGCCAATAACGACGGCGAAATACAACAAAGTGAAGCATTGGTAGTAACATATATAATGGTAGCAGGATATAATATTACTAATATGGGGGGTATAGAATATTTTACTAATTTAAAATACATTAACTTGACAAGTAATCCTTTAACCTCAATAAATCTATCCACATTAACGCAACTAGAAACTTTGATTGTGGCAAAATGTAATTTGACTTCCATTGATTTAACAGGTTTGGTTAGCTTAAAATATTTTAATTGCTGGATCAATCAAATCACCACTATTGATTTTTCGGGTTTGCCTAATCTAAAAAAAGTTATGTGTGCCAATAATTTAATAAGTATTTTGGATTTTACAAATAACCCTTTATTTGATGAATTAGTTTGCACTTATAATCCCAATTTAAATAGTATTAAAATAAAAAACGGAACAATTCAAACGTTTCCAGATATGAGGAATTGTTTGTTTGATGGCAACCCCAACCTGCACTACATCTGTGCTGATGCAGCAGAGATACCTGTACTACAAAGTTTTCAAGCTACTTGTGACATTAACAACACTTGTGTTATCGATTCGGCATGTGTGTTGGGGGTTGAGGGGTTTACTGCAAATGAGGTTGGGGTTTTTCCTAATCCAACTTTTTCTAAAGTATTTTTTGACAACACAAGTTCTGGTTTTGATGCGGTTAGTATCTATAATTATCTAGGACAAGAAGTGGCAATTACTCGTTTTACTTCTTTTGGTGCCAACCAAGAAATAGACATGAGTGCTTTGGCTAAGGGAGTTTACATCTTGAAATTCAAAGGCAATCAAGAGCGTCAGTCAGTTAAAATTATCAAGCAGTAAGAGATAACAAAAACCATATAACATCAAATGCCTCGCAATTTACGAGGCGTTTGTTGTTATGGTTACAACTTGGGTAGTGCTATTGCTGAAATTGTTTTTTTAGATTAAAATGAGATTTATTTCTGATTCAAAACAATACAACGAATAAATTCATCAATAAATAGTTGAGCGATTTCGTATGTTTGTTTTTTGTGGGTAGGCACTCCAAAATCATCAAACATTTCCTGTACTTTTGAGACGGGAAAATTGGTGGCATCCAGAAAAGCACCAATTTTTTCAAATACAAATTGCAGGTGCGCCAATGCTTGCATACCACCAAATTCACCCGACGAAACTGTTGAAAAAGCAATGGGTTTATTTTGCCATTCATCATACAAAAGATCAATTACATTTTTTAAACTGGCTGGAATACTTCCGTTATATTCGGGGGTAACAATGATGATTCCATCGGAAGAAATGATTTTATTTTTGAAATCAAGTGCTTCTAAACTTAGTGCATTTTGAAATTTTAACCTTTCGTCAAATAGAGGAAAGTCGTATTTTTTTAAATCCAAAATTTCTACTGTGATCAAATTATTTTTTTGTAAAATTTTTTGAAGAAATAAAGCAACATTATGACTCTTTCTACCTACTCTGACACTTGCTGAAATAATTGAAATATGATACATAATTTTGAATTTAAATATTTTTTGCCAATTTACATGGTGAATTCCGACCTTTTAAATAGTCTCGAACGAAAGAATGAAGCTCATTATCACTCATCTTATCCGTGTTTTTAACTTCTATTTTTATTTTGTCGAAACTATGACTTTCTTTCAAAGAATTGAATAATTCCACTTTTGCATCCGTTGGACCAAATAACAATACTTCGTCAAAATTTTTGATTATGGCAGCCAGTTTTTTGTAATATGTGGCATGTTTGTGCTGTTCTTTGTTGTGCATTTCGCTTTCACTGCGTTGCAAAGTTTCTTCTTTCTCTTGAAATGTAAAATCAGAAGATATGGTTTTAGTCTCTTTCACTTCTGATGAAAATTCAATGATATACGCATTAGAATGATCCATCCAAATGCCGATTTTTTTTAGTGTTTTCATTACAATTTGATTTTTAAATGCTAAATTATTTTTTATGACTGTCCGTTACTAATACCAAAAGAAAGACTTGCCACAGATTTCACCCATTTCACCCATTTTTTCACCGTTTTAATTCTAAAATCAGTGAGAATCCTTGAAATCTGTGGCTAAAAATAAAATATTGGTACAAGTTAAGGATAGTCATATTATTTGTTATGACTCAAAAGACTTAATAATTTTTTTGCAACCGCACCAGACGATGCCGGATTTTGCCCCGTAATAAGTAAACCGTCAGTAACGACATAGCTAACCCAATCTTCCTTTTTAGAATAAATTCCGCCTTTGCTTTTTAATTCATCTTCCAACATAAAAGGAACAATTTTTTCAAGTTGCACCGCTTTTTCTTCCGTGTTAGAAAAGCCAGTAACTTTTTTTCCTTTTAGCAAGAAATTACCATCTTCATCTTTAACTTTCAACAAAACAGACGGTGCGTGACAAACCGATGCCACCGGCTTTTTGGCATCCCAAAAATCCTGAATTAGTTCAATTGAATTTTTATCGGTTGTCAAATCCCATAAAGGGCCATGACCACCAGGATAAAATACAGCATCAAAATTGGTTGCAGAAATAGTTTCTAATTTGGCAGTATTTGCCATTAAATGCAATAATTCTTCATCCTTTTTATAACGAATGGTGGACTCGGTTTGGTTCTCTGGGGAATCACTTTTTGGATCAATGGGTGGTTGCCCTCCGTTTGGTGATGCCAGTGTAATTTTTGCACCAGCCTCCTTAAAGATGTAATAAGGTGTGGCAAATTCTTCTATCCAAAAGCCCGTTTTACCGTCTGTATTTCCTAATTGACTGTGCGATGTCAAAACAATTACTATTTTCATTACTTCAAATTTTATGATTGTGTGTGCTTTATTAAACTTTTAAAAAAAATTCTGATTTGCCATTGTAGGTGCTAATTAACGATTATCTAACTCGTGTACCGTTTCGTTGGTCACTAGCGGAAAATTGGTAAACCCTTAGTGTTTTAGATGTCGTTGTGCCAATTTATCAAATCAACAAAAATGGCAATCAGAATTTATTTGTATTTAGATTTTGAAATGGACTTCAGCTGTTATTGGGATATTTAACACTTTAGAAATCAAGCAGTTTTTTTCGGCATCTTTAACAATTGTTGCAAAATCTTCTGCTGAAGTTCCTTGAGCTCCACCTGTAATATTTAAATGAATTCCCGTAATACTCAATCCTTCCATGGTCAGAGTCGCCTCTGTGTCGAGTATTTTGGCAGTAAATCCTTTGGCGTTGAGCATGGAGGAAGCAGCCATAGTAAAACAGCCTGCATGCGCTGCCGCTAGTAATTCTTCTGGATTTGTCCCTTTTTCACCTTCTTCAAATCGGGTTTTGAAACTATAATTGGTGCTTTCTAGAACGCCACTTTGGGTGGATATTGTTCCTTTTCCTTCTTTGAGATTTCCTTCCCAATGTGCTTTTGCTGTACGTATCATTTTTGAGTTTTTTTGTTTACAAATTCTATTCAGAAGACTTTACAGCCTTGTCTAATTTTCGTCTAAATTGTTGTGATTGTCTCCGCCAAGGCTGTAGGAATT
>CAIRNC010000235.1 GCA_903879875.1 uncultured Bacteroidota bacterium | reverse complement strand
TCAACTTTCAAACCAATTGTTTATGCCACTGCCATTAAAGAATTAGGGATGTCGCCATGCGATTCTATTATTGATTCCAATTTTTCTATTCCAAAAGGACGTCACAATGTAACTGAAACATGGACTCCAAACAATTCTAACGGAAAATATATGGGATTAGTAACCCTGAAATATGCACTTGCCAATTCTATTAATACGGTTTCTGCAAAATTAATAGACCGAACAGGTCCTGAAGCGGTTGTCGAGTTAGCCCATAAATTAGGTATAAAATCAGACATCCCTGCACAACCGTCCATTGCGCTTGGCGCTGTAGAAATCACTGTGCAAGATATGGTAGCAGCTTATAGCACTTTTGCCAATCAAGGGGTATACATCAAACCGCAGGTAATCACAAAAATTGAAGACAAAAACGGAACTGTTTTATACAAACCCGCATCGGAATCGCATGATGTTTTAGACAAAGACATTGCTTATGCCGTTATAAAATTATTAGAAGGGGTAACAGAATCCGGCTCTGGAGCAAGATTACGTACCGAAGGTGGTGGTAATGGCTACAACAGAGTTACCGGCTATCCGTATGTGTTTAGAAATCCAATTGCTGGAAAAACAGGAACTACTCAAAACCAATCCGACGGTTGGTTTGTGGGAATGGTACCAAATCTAGCCACTGGCGTTTGGGTTGGAAACGAAGATCGTTCCGCTCACTTCAAAGGCATTACTTATGGTCAAGGAGCTACCGCCGCCCTACCAATATGGGCAATGTTTATGAAAAAATGTTATGGAGACCCAACTTTAACCGTATCGATGGAAGATTTTGAACGTCCAAAAGATTTGAAAATAAAAGTCGATTGCTACGCCAAAATTGTCAAAGACACCACCGAAACCGAACAAAATACAGATGAGTTTGGAATATAGTTGTAGCTGAAAACTTTTGCTTTCCTTATGTATCAAATAAGAACAAGGAAGCTTAGTGAAAGTAAATCATCCTATACTCGGGCTTAGTTTTAAAATAAATTGAATTATAATTGAATTCACATTCGTATGATAAATAAAAAAGTAAACTCCGTACAAGAAGCCCTTCAAGGCATCGAAGACAACATGACCCTACTTTTGGGTGGTTTTGGTCTATGCGGCATCCCCGAAAACAGCATTGCCGAATTAGTAAAAAAACAAACCAAAAACCTAACCTGTATTTCCAACAATGCGGGCGTAGATGATTTTGGACTCGGATTATTGCTACAACAAAAGCAAATCAAAAAAATGATTTCTTCTTATGTAGGCGAAAATGCCGAATTCGAACGCCAAATGCTTTCGGGCGAATTGGATGTAGAATTAATTCCACAAGGTACTTTAGCCGAGCGTTGTCGAGCAGCACAAGCCGGAATCCCAGCTTTTTTTACTCCTGCAGGCTACGGAACCGAAGTGGCCGAAGGAAAAGAAGTGCGTGAATTTAACGGGAAAATGCACATCATGGAACACGCCTTCAAAGCCGATTTTTCAATTGTCAAGGCATGGAAAGGTGACGAAGCAGGAAATCTTATTTTCAAAGGAACCGCTAGAAACTTCAACCCTTGCATGTGTGGCGCAGCAAAAATCACCATTGCAGAAGTCGAAGAATTAGTTCCTGCAGGAACATTAGACCCCAATCAAGTGCATATTCCAGGGATTTTAATTCAACGCATTTTTCAAGGAACTCATTTTGAGAAAAGAATAGAACAACGCACTGTAAGAATTAGATAATTTGAAAATGAGATAATTTTCAAATTGACACATTAACACATTACCATCATGGCATTAGACAAAAACGATATTGCAAAAAGAATAGCTAAAGAAGTAAAAGACGGCTATTACGTAAACTTAGGGATCGGAATTCCAACCTTAGTAGCCAATTATGTTCGCACCGATATTTCAGTAGAATTTCAAAGTGAAAACGGGGTTTTAGGCATGGGTCCATTTCCATTTGAAGGAGAAGAAGACGCTGACTTAATCAATGCTGGAAAACAAACCATCACTACTTTGCCTGGGGCTAGTTTCTTTGATTCTGCATTTAGTTTCGGAATGATTCGTGGTCAACACGTCGATTTAACGATACTTGGCGCTATGGAAGTTTCAGAAAATGGCGATATTGCCAACTGGAAAATCCCTGGAAAAATGGTTAAAGGAATGGGCGGCGCCATGGATTTAGTAGCTTCTGCGGACAACATTATAGTTGCTATGATGCACGTCAACAAAGCAGGCGAAAGCAAAATTCTAAAGAAATGCAGTCTGCCACTAACGGGAGTTGGTTGTGTGAAAAAAGTAGTTACCGAATTGGCTGTTTTAGCAATTACCCCTAAAGGTTTTCAACTTTTAGAGCGTGCCCCAGGCGTTTCAGTAGCACACATCATCGCTTCCACCGAAGCCGATTTGATTATTGAAGGCGAAATTCCCGAGATGAATATTGCTTAATTAAAACGAATCTTGGGAATTAACGAAAAGAATTCATTTATCAATTTCCTGCAAGAAATTCAACAACAATTGGCGATGCGTTTGCAAATGTTGGTGATTGGTCATTAATGCTAACGGCTCTTTTTTTATTGAGTTTATATACCAAATCGAATTCTGTTGTAAATAAAATTGCCGACAAAAACGGATTATTAATAAAGGCTACTAGTCTATTAAATGCGTTGTCTACAGTATAAATTTCTATAATCTCTTCTTTTTGAAACTTGAATTTTAATTCCAACTTCAAAACATTTTCATCAATTATTGGACGAACATAAATGTTCATCAACTCGGTATTCCCAATAGTTTTTGCTAACGTTAATTTGGCAAAGGTTCCTTCGGATAAACTATCTTTTACTTTGGAATAAAAATCATGAAAAGTGGCGGAGAAAGGCATTTTTAAAAGGTTTATTATATATGAATAAATAACATTTAGTTAGCGTATAAAAATCTTATAATCAAAACTAATTTCTAGTTTGAAAAGCTAAAGCATACATTTTGATGTTCTTAATCATCGAAACAAGGCCGTTTGCACGTGTGGGTGACAAATGATCTTTAAGACCAATTTCATCTATAAAATCCATGTCGGCGTTCAAAATATCAGCCGCTTTTTGATTAGAAAATGTTCTAATTAAAATAGCTATAATGCCTTTAGTCAAAATAGCATCACTATCCGCTGTGAAAATAATTTTATCCTCTACTTGTTCACCTTGTAACCAAACTTTCGACTGGCATCCTTTAATTAAATTGGTATCTGTTTTATAAACTTCTTCAATTAACGGAAGGTTTTTTCCAAGTTCAATAATGTATTCGTAGCGTTGCATCCAATCATCAAACATTGAAAATTCATCCACTATTTCGTTTTGTATCTCTTTAATTTTCATTTTCTTTATTTGTTAATGAAACTATTTTGTTTACCAAATCTGCAATTTCGGCTGGTGGCGTTCCGTGATCGAAATTCGTGGTTTGATAGGTTTTCTCGTTATAAGTAACTTTCATTTCAGCAATGGCTGCACCATCATAAAATCGGTTTTGAGTCGGATCTTTTAGGTTCGGAATCCCTTCAATATTAATTTTTTGGAAATCTGAAACCAGAATTTGCCAATCGGCATCAGAAATTTGGATAACTTCTGGTTTATCAATTCCTTTTCGGTCTCGCTGATTGGTTAACGTTTGATTTTGAATTATAATTTTTTGGTAAAACCCTCTTGAATAAGCGTAATACTCAATTGTTGCATCCTTTATATCTGTTTGGGTTGGATTGGAACATCCTTTTCCTAGAAAAAGGGTAAGGAATAATAAAGTTACTATTTTCATGATTATAATTTATTATAGATTAATAATACTCACATTTTAATTTTTAGGTTCCCAATTGCTATCGAATTTTACAACTTCAGGACCAAAATTGCCAATATCAAAAGTAACGGTATTGCTATCATTACTATTTGAAGAAGAATTGTCAATAATTAAACAAAATGAAACTATAAGCTCAAAATCACTATCGTTATCCGCAATTATTCTATAGTTATCACCTTCAAACCATGTTACACAATTCTTATCCCACCAAGCAACCTGTTCTTTGTTTTTAAATACAGAATATTTACGCCCTCGATGACCAAAAATTTCATAACTATCTGAACCAGACTGACAAATGTAATGATGTTTCCAGATGCTGATAGTTTTGAATTCAAATTTTTGATTATCTGATTTATAAATGTCGTAAGTTGTTTTAAACCAACTCCATCTTTTTTTAATTCTAAACTTAGCATCATTTCTATTAACTTCAAATAAATTAATTTCAGAAAGGAATCTGAAAAGTTGTGTAGCTGCCTGATGTGTTAGCGTCTCATTAATATGTATATCGAACTTATCGCCAATAGCTATCTTTTTTTGATTGACATCAATAATCATAATTTAAATCAAATTGTAATTAAATATTATTCCTTTTTAAATATTACATTAACTCAACATCATTTTAGCTTTTTTCACGGCATCGACCAAAACATCAATTTCTTCTTTGGTATTATAGAAAGCAAAACTCGCTCGAATGGTACCAGGTATTTTAAAAAAATTCATAATTGGTTGCGCACAATGGTGACCTGTCCTTACGGCAACACCCAATTTATCAATAATTGTTCCAATATCATAAGGATGAATTCCATCAATATTGAATGAAATTACAGCCGCTTTTTCATCGGAAGTGCCAAATATACGCAATCCTTCAATAGCCAATAACTGTTGTGTTCCGTAGTGCAACAATTCATTTTCTTGCTTTGCAATAGCATCAAAACCAATCGTGTTTAGATAATCAATTGCCGTTCCTAAAGCGATTCCGTCGGCTATATTTGGGGTACCTGCTTCAAATTTATGAGGCAAATCGGCATAGGTAGTTTTCTCAAAGGTGACTTCCTTTATCATTTCGCCACCGCCTTGATAGGGTGGTAATTTGTTGAGCCAAACTTCTTTTCCATATAAAATGCCAATACCTGTTGGACCGCATATTTTATGTCCCGAAAACACATAAAAATCACAATCCAAAGCTTGCACATCGGGTTTCAAATGCGGAACGGCTTGTGCGCCATCTATCAAAACGGCAGCACCAAATTGATGGGCTTTATCAATAATATATTTTATTGGGTTTATTGTTCCCAAAGCATTCGAAATATGGTTTACCGTGACAATTTTCGTTTTTTCAGAAAGTAATTTATCAAATTCCGAAAGTATTAATTCCCCTTTTTCATTCATAGGAATTACTTTCAAAACAGCTCCAGTACGTTCGCAAAGCATTTGCCAAGGCACAATATTGCTATGATGCTCCAATGCTGACACCATAATTTCGTCACCTGATTGCAAAAGCGAAGCAAATCCGTTGGCAACCAAATTTATGCCATGCGTAGTTCCAGCAGTAAAAATAACTTCGCAAGACAAACGTGCATTGATATGATTTTGAATCGTATTTCGAGATTTTTCATACGCATCAGTAGCCAATTGGCTTAAGGTGTGCACACCACGATGAATATTAGCATTAATTTCTTGGTAATAGGTAGCGATAGCATCAATAACCACTTGTGGCTTTTGCGAAGTGGCGCCATTATCAAAATAAACAAGCGGTTTGCCATTTACTTTTTTCGAAAGAATAGGAAAATCGGCTCTAATGTTGGTAAGGTCTAGCATAATTATTTAGAAAAATTCTAAATACAAAAGTAATAAAATTGCGAGTGCTTTTTATCAAACCTTTGTTAATAATTGTTTTAATTTTTTACATTTACAAGATGCAATTGTAAAATCTCAATACGATGAAAAAAACCTTCAAATTCTTTGGTTTTGTATTACTTCTATTCCTAGTTTATTTCGGCATTACCTCCTATCCAAAATTGGATTTGATTTCTGGATTTTCTGCTAAAAGTGTTGCTTCGGGACATTTCATTGATCATCGTACACTCGATTTAATTGAAAAAAGTGACAACGATATAAAATTAATCAATTTAGCCAAAAATAAAATCAATGAATCGGCTACAACTGTAACTTCATCAGTATTTGGATTTAAAGAAAGAAAAGCTATTTACCGAGTTGGATTAGGTGCTACTTTAATTAATGATGATTTTGATATCTCTACACCTTATAAAATTCCAAAAAGGAGTCAACAAAATAGCGATTTAGCATTTCCTTATGGAGATAAAGAACCAAAAGACACCGTTTTTAGCAATATTGATTATGAAAAACTCGCCAAAGCTGTTGCAAATGCTTTTGATGAAAAAGGCAAAAAATCCAAACGAACTCGTTCGTTACTCGTGATTTATAAAGATAAAATTATTGCCGAAAAATACGATACTGGTTTTGATAAAAACAGCAAAATATTAGGTTGGTCTATGACAAAAAGCATTACAAGTGCCCTATTTGGCGTGTTGCAAAAAGAAAGAAAATTAGATATCTATAAACCAGCACCTGTTCCTGAATGGGCAAATGACGAACGTTCAAAAATTACCATCAACGACCTGCTTCACATGAATTCAGGACTGGAGTGGAAAGAAGATTATACCACAATTTGCGATGCTACAAAAATGCTTTTCCAAGCTGAAGACATGACGCAGTCGCAATTGGTTAAACCCGCAAAATTCAAACCCAATACCCATTGGAATTATTCCTCTGGAACTACCAATTTATTATCCGGTATTTTGAGAAGGCAATTCAAAACGTACCAAGAGTATTTAGACTTTTGGTATTCGGCTTTGATTGATAAAATCGGTATGCACTCTATGGTAGTAGAAACAGATATGAAAGGCAATTTTGTAGGTTCTTCTTATGGTTGGGCAACCACCCGAGATTGGTCAAAATTTGGTTTGTTGTATTTGCACAAAGGCAATTGGAATGGAAACCAGATTTTAGAGGAAAGCTGGGTGAAATATGCTGCAACACCTACAAATGATTCACATGGCGTATATGGAGCCCATTTTTGGCTCAATGCAGGTGGAAAATATAAAGATGTTCCAAGAGATTTATTTTCGTGCAATGGTTTTCAAGGGCAACGCATTTTTATAATTCCATCTTGCAACATGGTCATTGTTAGAATGGGACTAACTGAAGATTCTAATTTTTATTTTAATGGGCTGTTGCGAGATATAATAGGAAGCGTTAGAAAAAGTCAATGATTTAATTAACTCTGAACTATTTGATACTCGCTTTAAACATTTTCAATTCGTCCCAAGTGTATTTATTTCCTACTTGT
>CAIRNC010000234.1 GCA_903879875.1 uncultured Bacteroidota bacterium | reverse complement strand
TTGCAATTAGGTTACACCGAAAATTGGATTAATCAACGGCTGAAAAGCATTGAAATCAGGAATGAACTTACTGATGAATGGAATAAAAGGGGAATGATGGAAGGAGTACAATTTGCCAAACTTACAGACATCATTACAAAAACGTGGTCTGGAAAAAACACCAAAGAATACAAAAACTTGAAAGGTTTAAAAAAAGAAAACCTTAGAGATAATATGACTAACACAGAATTGATTTTGAATATGTTAGCCGAAGCATCAACTAAAGATATATCCCAAGTTATAGCTCCAAAATCTTTAAAAGAAAACTATGCTGTAGCTAAAAAAGGTGGAAATGTAGCTAAAGCTGCGTTACAAAAATTAGAAGAAAGTACGGGTAAGAAAGTTGTAACTGCTCTAAATGCAAAAACAATTCAAACAAAAAATTTGAACAAATAAGTATGAAATACCTATCCGAATATCGAAATCCCGAATTGGTAAAGCATTACATTGCCGAAATGCACAAAATTGTGACAAAACCATGGAATGTAATGGAAATTTGTGGAGGACAAACCCATTCATTGGTCAAAAATGGATTGTTGGATTTGTTGCCTAAACAAATCCGAATGATTCACGGTCCGGGTTGTCCCGTTTGTGTCACCCCGATTTCATTGATTGACAAAGCCATTGAATTGATGAAACAAGGTGTTATAATGTGCTCGTTTGGCGATATGGTTCGTGTTCCGGGTTCTTCCAAAAGCTTGTTGCAAGCCAAAGCCGACGGTGGCGATTTACGTATTTTATATTCACCTTTGGAAGCCGTTACTATTGCAAAAAATAATCCAGAAAAAGAAGTGGTGTTTTTTGCTGTAGGCTTTGAAACGACAGCTCCTAGCAATGCTTTAGCCGTTATTCAAGCGCAAAAAATGGGCGTTCCTAATTTCTCCTTGTTGGTTTCTCATGTTTTGGTTCCACCTGCTATGGAAGCCATTTTGGATGATGAATTTTGTACTATTGATGCTTTTTTAGGCGCTGGACACGTTTGTACAATTGTTGGATTAAGTGAATATTATCCCATTGCTGAGAAATATAAAATTCCAATTGTCATTTCGGGTTTTGAGCCTGCCGATTTGGTTCAAGCTATATATCATGCCGTTTTGCAATTAGAAAAAGGCGAATATAAAGTTGAAAATCAATACACCCGTTACGTAAAAGAGGAAGGAAATATTGCAGCCAAACAAGTGGTAGATGATGTTTTTGAAATTGGAAATCAAGAATGGCGTGGTGTTGGTGCAATCCCAAATAGTGGTTTGGTAATGAAAGCCAAATATGCCAAATTTGACGCGAGTAAAAAATTCAATATTGAAATTACGAACACTAAAACCGACGAAAATTGTATTGCTGGAGAAATATTGAAAGGCAAGAAAAAACCGTTTGAATGTCCGGAGTTTGGAAAAAGATGCAAACCTTCTTTTCCGCTTGGTGCGCCAATGGTGTCGTCTGAAGGAGCTTGTGCAGCATATTATAATTATAATTCTTAGGTTCGTTTTTATAACTAACGCCCGACCCTTGTGGTAACGCCCAAAAAAATAAATGAATGATAGGATTTTTAATTACCCTTTATGCTGGATTGGAACATGCTTTTGAGGCAGATCATTTGCTGGCGGTAAACAGTTTGGTAACCAATAGAAATAAGACCAAAGAAGCGATAAAAGATGGTGTTTTTTGGGGAATTGGACATACAACAACTTTGTTTATTGTTGGAATTGTAATGATAGGTTTCAAAGTGGGTTTTAGCGAAAATATCTTCCATTATTTGGAGGCGAGTGTCGGATTGATGCTGGTTTTTTTAGGGATTTATCGCATGAAAAAATTGGTAAAATTCGATTACCATTCGCATACTTATTGGCACAGTCACGATGGGTTAAAATCGCATTCACACACTTATTCGCACAAACATTGGTATGTGGTTTCAAGTCATACGCATGATAATGAGGTTTCTAACACAAATAATTACAAAACTGCTCTAACTGTTGGGATGGTTCACGGTTTGGCAGGAAGTGGTGCTTTGGTGGTGCTAGTGCTAAGCCAAATGAAATCTGCATTTGAGGGATTATTATATATACTGATTTTTGGAGTAGGTTCTATTATTGGTATGTTTCTCGCTTCGGGTTTGTTGAGTGTTCCGTATACCAAAAACGCGCTGAAATCACCAAAATTGCAATTGATATTGACTGTTTTTTCGTCAATATTGTGTGTTTTATATGGCTTGAAAGTGGTTTATGAACAGTTGTTTTAGAAACCACTTATTTTAAAATTTGTTCCTCTTCAAATAATAATTTTATATTTTCATACGAATTTTTCATAGCTTCCTTAATTTGTTCAGGATTCAGCCAAGCTACTTTTTCAATGCCTTCTTCTAATTGTCCTTGAGGAACGCCATCAAATGTGGTTCTCATTTCAAACCAATGGGTGATTTTTAGTTTATACCTGCCGTTTCGTTTGAAAATATGATAGGTTTTTTGCAATTTATCAGTAATGACTAATTTGTTTACGCCCGTTTCTTCTTCCACTTCACGCAAAGCGGTGTACTCAATTTCTTCTCCTTTTTCAATACCACCTTTGGGTAAATCCCATTTTCCGTTTCTAAAAATAAAAAGCACTTCATTATTTTTATTAAAAACCAAACCGCCACCGGCTTTTTGTACAGGTAATTTTGTTTTTAACGTTTTAAGAATTTCTTTTTCATCAGGATGGTATAAGTACGCTTTCTGAATTTTATTTTGAAATATTTTAACAATAATCTTCTTGATATCTGCTGTTTCCAACAAGAAAAGTTGAAAATCAGTTTCCTTGAAAACTTGATTTGTTAAGAAAAGTGGTTTGTCGTTCACAAAAACTTTATACATTTGTACTATGATTTTTAATAAAGATACTGCTCGCAAAACTGCCGAATTGCTTTTACAAATAAATGCAATTAAATTGAATCCACGAAATCCTTTTTTATGGGCTTCAGGCTGGAATTCGCCTATTTATTGTGATAATAGAATAACACTCTCATTTCCAGCAATAAGAAATTATTTAAAAGAAGAATTTGCCAAAAACATTGAAAAACAATTTGGTAAACCCGATGTCATTGCAGGCGTAGCTACAGGCGCAATTGGCATGGGATTGTTGGTTGCCGAAGCATTGGCACTTCCGTTTGTGTACGTTCGTCCAGAGCCTAAAAAACATGGAAGAATGAATCAAATTGAAGGCTTTTTGCAAAAAGGACAAAACGTAGTAGTCATTGAAGATTTAATTAGCACCGGAAATAGTAGTTTGCTAGCAGTCGAAGCGCTGAAAGAAGCGGGTGCCAATGTAAAAGGGATGGCAGCCATTTTCAGTTACGGCTTTAAAATAGCAGACGATAATTTCAAAAAAGCAAATGTAGATTTGTTTACCTTGAGCAATTACG
Source organism: uncultured Bacteroidota bacterium (assembly GCA_903879875.1). GTDB lineage: Bacteria > Bacteroidota > Bacteroidia > Flavobacteriales > Flavobacteriaceae > Flavobacterium. The sequence continues at coordinate 1,002 of CAIRNC010000234.1, read as the reverse complement.
AAAACCTTTTGCCGCTAGCCCTTTCCAAAAAATACATTACCGAAGAAGAAGAGCAAACCCTTATAGAATGGAGCTTAAATCCATCCGAATGGAGAAAATAAAGCTTGAAGCTCGAGATTAATAATTAAATAAGAAATAAAACTCATGAATTTAGAAAGCCAAAACGTTACCGTTCAAAAATCGGCACAATATGTATTCGAAGCCTTATCCGATGTGAAAAATTTCGAGAAACTAATGCCCGATAACATTGCTAAATTCGAAGTACTTGGCGAAGACGCCTTTATTTTTGGATTAAAAGGAATGCCCGAAATAAAATTAAAAATGAACGAAAAAGTAGCTCCTACTACAATTGTTTTAGGTGCCGCAAGCGACAAATTACCCTTTACACTAAAAGCAACAATCACTGCCGTTTCTGACCAATCCAGTCAAGTACAATTGTTTTTTGATGGTGAATTCAACGCTATGATGGCAATGATGATCAAAGGACCTATCTCTAAGTTTATTGAAACCTTGGCAGAAAACATGAATAAATTGTAAGAGTACAATTAAATAAGTAAAAAAAAAGGCGTTTTGATTTCAATTCAAAACGCCTTTTTTATTTTTATAATAAATCACTTTGGAAATTCAATAAGTCTTTTTTCGTTAAAAAATATTCTCTTGAAATGATATAACCGAAATTATTTATTGCTTTTAAAAGAATCTGTATTTCAAATTCAATATATTTATCATTACTAAAGTATACCCAATTTTCTTTTAAAAACATATCAAAATTTTCTTTTATTAATAGTGTAATTTCAGGTTTGCATATCTCATTATCAACTACGATTTGTATCGCTTTTTTTAACTCAATTTCTAGTTTTTTTAACTTTTTAAAATTTGATTTAATTTGTTCTATGGGAGTAATTACACTTACAAATTGAGATTCATTTAAAAGGTTTGTATATAACTCTGATTTTATATCAAATTCATTATCATATTTAAAGAAATTATCATATTTTGATT
>CAIRNC010000233.1 GCA_903879875.1 uncultured Bacteroidota bacterium | reverse complement strand
TTTATTACCAGTAGCCCTCTTTATAATTTATGGTTTTGTGAAGTTACGCTATTGTATTGATGGCGAAGTTTTGATTATAAAAGCAGGATTCATGGTGTCGAATAGAATTAACATTCATGAAATTAAAAGAATTGAAAAATCGAATTCTATTCTCAGTTCACCTGCGCTATCATTGGATAGATTGTCTATTTCCTACGGTAAATATGAAGAAATTTTAGTTTCACCAAAAGAGAAACAAGCTTTTATTGATGCACTTTTGCTTGTCAATCCCGATATACAGGTTTCATTATAAGCATTAAAAAACTTCTTTCATAAGAAATTTATTTAACATTTCTTTATTCATTAAAATTATTACTTTTAGCGGTTATAAAGAAAAGTTTACAAAATTTGGACACATCATCAATTATCTATCAGAAGTTAGAAGTTTTTATTAAAAAATATTACACCAACGAACTTATAAAAGGCGCAATATTCTTTGTGGGTTTGGGTTTAATTTATTTTTTATTCACACTTTTTATTGAGTATTTTCTTTGGTTAAAACCGCTAGGAAGAACATTTTTGTTTTGGATTTTTGTGCTAGTAGAATTTTTTCTTTTGGCACGATTTATCTTTTTTCCTATTTCTAAATTATTTAAAATCCAAAAAGGAATTGATTACAAACAAGCTTCTACCATTATCGGAAATCATTTTTCGGAAGTAAGTGATAAGTTGACTAATTTTCTACAATTGTCTAATGATCAAAATCAGTCGGAATTGTTATTAGCATCTATCGAACAAAAAGCAAATGCGCTGCAACCCATTCCGTTTAGCAATGCAATTAATTTTAAAAGAAACAATAAATTTTTGCCTTTAGCCATACTTCCAATTTTGTTTTTTGCGTTTTTTTATATTTCAGGAAACAGCGATATTTTATCCCAAAGTATGGATAGGGTAGTGCATTTTAAAAATCAGTATTTGCCTCCCGCGCCTTTTGAATTTGTTATTATTAATAAGGCATTACAAACGGAACAAGGAAACGATTTTGTATTGCAAATAAAATCGAAAGGGAAAGTAGTTCCTGAAAACGCGATGATTTTCATCAATAACGAAAGTTATTTTATGGAAAGTAGCAAAGCTGGTTTTTTTGAATATCATTTTACAAAACCAATAAAAAATATTGAATTTCATGTGGAGGCCAATGCCGTTTCTTCTTCAGATTATGAATTGGAAGTGGTTGCTGTTCCTACGATTTCTAACTTTGAAATGGTATTAAATTTCCCATCATATCTTCATAAAAAGGCTGAAATTATCAAAGGTACTGGAAATGCCATTGTTCCTGAAGGTACTAGAGTGACATGGAAAGTTGCTGCTTTAGCAACGCAATCCGTTGTTTTTTCTGATTTAAAGACAATGAGTCCGTTTTCGGTAAACGAAAATAGTTTTCAATGGTCTAAAAGTATCAATCAAAATATTGATTACCAAATTATTACTTCTAATTCCAAAGTTAAAAACTACGAAAAATTAAACTATCAGTTGTCTGTAATTAAGGACCAATTTCCTACTATAGAAGTTAATAACGCTCCGGATAGTTTGAAAATTGATAAAAGTGTTGTTGTAGGACAAGTTGGTGATGATTATGGTTTATCTAAGCTCCAAATTGTTTATTATCCAAAGAATAAGCCTGAAGCAGGATTAAAAGCTGCAATAACTGTAAAGCAAAATGTTTTTGACCAATTTGTTTTTACTTTTCCGGCTTCGTTGCCTGTGGAACAAGGTGTTTCTTATGAATATTATTTTGAGGTTTTTGATAACGATGCTTTACATAATTTCAAGAGCACGAAATCTTCTGTATTTGCCAATAGAATTGCTACAGATGAGGAAAAAGAAGATAAAATGTTGCAACAACAAAACGACAACATTACCAGTATGTCGAAATCGTTAAAGGCACAAGACAAACAAATTTCGGAATTGGATAAACTGCAAAAGTCTGCCAAAGAAAAAGATAATTTTGAATTCAAAGACCAGCAAAAAGTGAATGATTTTATCAAACGTCAAAAACAACAAGACGAAATGATGAAACAATTTTCTAAAAAAATGGAAAAGAATTTAGAGCAATTTAAAACGGATAAGAAAGATGAATTGAAAGAGGAACTTCAAAAAAGATTGGAAGAGACTCAAAAGGATTTAGAAAAAAACCAAAAACTATTGGATGAATTAAAAGAATTGAACGACAAAATCAAGCAAGATGAGTTGGTTGATAAAATGGATAAATTCAAACAAAACAGTAAAAATCAAGTTAAGAATTTGGAACAATTGGTGGAGTTGACCAAGAAATATTATGTAGAAAAGAAAGCAGAACAATTAGCTGACAAATTGGATAAACTAGCAGACAAACAAGAGGAATTATATAATAAAGAAAAAGAAAATACTACTGAAAAACAAGAAGAGATCAATAAAGAATTTGATAAGATTCAAGAAGATTTAAAAGATTTAGACAAAGAAAATAAAGAATTAAAAGCACCAATTGATATTCCTAAAGATGCTGAAAAAGAGAAAAGTATTGATGAGGACTTAAAGAAAGCAAATGAGGAACTTCAAAAAGAGAATAAATCAAAAGCCAAACCCAAACAAAAAAGCGCTTCCAAGAAAATGAAGGAAATGAGCAAGAAAATGGAGGAAGGTATGGAAGCTGGAGATATGGAACAAATGGAAGAAGATGTGGCTATGTTACGTCAAATTTTAGACAATTTGTTAGCGTACTCTTTTTCACAAGAAGATTTAATGGGTCAATTTAAAAACTTGAAACGAGGTGCTCCAGCATTTAATAAAAACTTAAAAATCCAACAAGATTTGCGTTTACAGTTTCAACATGTTGACGATAGCTTGTTTGCTTTATCCCTTCGCAATCCTAAAATTGCAGAAGACATTACCAAAGAAGTTGGAAATATCCATTATAACATAGACAAATCTTTAGAATCTTTGGTAGAATCATTAATTCCTAAAGGGGTTTCACACCAACAATATTCGGTTGCTTCTTCAAATAAATTAGCTGATATGCTGAGTGAAACGCTTAATAATATGCAAATGTCAATGTCCATGGCTGGAAAAGGAAAAGGTAAACCTAAACCAGGTAAAGGGGAAGGTATGCAGTTACCTGATATTATTAAGAAACAAGGCGAGTTAGGCGAAAAAATGAAAGAAGGCATGAAGAAAGGGGAGAAGCCGGGTCCGAAACCTGGAGATAAACCAGGCGATGGTAAAGACGGTAAATCAGGTAAACCAACTCAAAAAGGTAAAGATGGAAAAGAAGGTGAGGGAGGTGAAGACGGAGAAGGTAATGCTGGAGAAATCATGCAAATTTATAAAGAGCAAAAGCAATTGAGAGAAGCTTTGCAAAATGAATTAAACAAAAAGGGTTTAGGTGGAAATGGACAAAGCACCCTTGATCAAATGAAAGAAATCGAAAAGCAATTACTTAACAAAGGTTTTAAAAATGATGTATTACAACGCATTTTAAATGTAAAACAAGAATTATTAAAACTTGACAAAGCGATTCAACAACAAGGCGAAGAGCAAAAACGACAGTCTGAAACTAGTAAAAAGCAGTTTAACAATCAAACAAATGCGCTTCCAGCCAACTTAAAAGAATATTTGAATAGTGTTGAGATTTTAAACAGACAAACATTACCTTTGCGGGCTAATTTTGACCAAAAGGTTCAAGAATATTTTAAGAAAAAATGATTAGTTTTAATTACGAAACCGATTTTGAATTAACCAATGAAGATGCCTATTCGGAGTGGTTGTCTAATGTTATTATTTCCGAAAACAAGAAAGAAGGTGACATAAATTATATTTTCTGCGATGATGACTATTTACATAAAATCAACATGGAATACTTGCAGCACGATACATTAACTGATATTATTAGTTTTGATTATTCTGTAGGAAATGAATTACATGGTGATATTTTCGTTTCTATCGAACGTGTACGCGAAAACGCTCTTGATTTCAATGTTTTATTTGATAATGAATTAAAACGTGTTCTATCTCACGGACTATTACATTACTGTGGTTATAAAGATAAGTCCGACGAAGACACATTAGTTATGAGAAATAAAGAAGAAGAAAAAATAAAAATGTTTCACGTGGAACAGTAATAAATTTTTATTCAAAAGAATGTTTCACGTGAAACAATTTTAAAACGGATTGTTGCTGTTTGTAATTCAATCAAAGGTGTCAATCGAAAAAGAAAAACTAAATGTTTCAAGATTTATATGATGTAATTGTAGTTGGAGCGGGTCACGCAGGGTCTGAAGCGGCGGCGGCGGCGGCAAACATGGGATCAAAAACCTTGTTAGTCACCATGAGTTTACAAAACATAGCACAAATGTCTTGTAATCCTGCAATGGGAGGTATTGCAAAAGGACAAATTGTTCGTGAAATTGATGCTCTTGGGGGTTACTCTGGAATTGTTTCAGACAAGACCGCTATACAATTTAAGATGTTGAACAAATCGAAAGGACCTGCCATGTGGTCGCCAAGGGTGCAAAGTGATAGAATGCGTTTTGCTGAAGAATGGAGATTAATGTTGGAACAAACACCAAATCTCGATTTCTATCAAGAAATGGTTAGTGGCTTGCTAATTGAAAACGGTAAAATCTGCGGAATTAAAACATCACTTGGAATAGAAATTCGTTCAAAAGCAGTAGTACTAACCAATGGTACTTTTTTAAATGGATTAATTCATATTGGAGAAAAGCAATTCGGAGGCGGTAGAGCAGGGGAGAGTGCTGCTTATGGAATTACTGAAGATTTAATTAATGCTGGATTTGAAGCCGGCAGAATGAAAACTGGAACTCCGCCAAGGGTTGATGGACGTTCTTTGGATTATTCTAAAATGAATGAAGAAAAAGGGGATGCTAAGCCAGATAAGTTTTCTTATTCAGATATCACAAAACCTTTGACTTTTCAGAAATCGTGCCACATGACTTATACGTCTTTGCAAGTACACGATGTTTTAAGAGAAGGATTTGATCGTTCACCCATGTTTAATGGTAGAATTAAAAGTCTTGGGCCTAGATATTGTCCTTCAATTGAAGACAAAATCAATCGATTTGCTGATAAGGAAAGACATCAACTCTTTGTAGAACCAGAAGGCTGGAATACGGTTGAGGTTTATGTTAATGGTTTTTCAACTTCTTTGCCTGAAGACATTCAATTTAAAGCATTGCGTTCGGTAGTCGGATTTGAGAAAGTAAAATTTTTCCGTCCAGGATATGCAATCGAATATGATTATTTTCCACCTACCCAATTAAAACATACGCTAGAGACAAAATTAGTTGATGGATTGTATTTTGCTGGTCAAATTAATGGTACAACAGGATATGAAGAAGCAGCTTCTCAAGGATTAATGGCAGGAATCAATGCGGCTTTAAAAGTGCAAGAGCGAAACCCCTTGATTTTAAAACGTGACGAAGCTTATATAGGCGTTTTGATTGATGATTTAATCACTAAAGGCACAGAAGAGCCTTATCGAATGTTTACTTCCCGCGCGGAATATAGAACACTTCTTCGTCAAGACAATGCTGATTTTAGATTGACGCCAATGTCTTATGAGATTGGTTTAGCATCTGAAAAACGTTTACGACGAATGGAACATAAGTTGAATGAATCCGAAAAAATGGTTGCTTTTTTTAAAGAAACGAGTGTTTCTGTTGAAGAAACAAATCCTATTTTAGAAGCAAAAGAAACGGCTTTGATTTCTCAAGGAGACAAAATGTTTAAGATTTTTTCCCGTCCACAAATTGATTTAGATGATATTTTAAAATTTGATAAAGTAACGGAGTATATAGAAAATAACAATCTTGATCAAGAAATTCTAGAACAAGCCGAAATTCAAGTTAAGTATTCTGGATACATTGAAAAGGAAAGAAACAATGCCGATAAGTTGAAGCGTTTAGAAGATGTAAAAATCCCTGAAAACTTTGACTATAATAAGATCAAATCCATGTCGATAGAAGCAAAGCAAAAACTATCTAAGATTCGTCCGATTACTATTTCTCAAGCATCGAGAATTAGTGGCGTTTCTCCAAGTGATGTCTCTGTTTTGTTGATTTATATGGGCAGATAAACATTATCAAAAAACATCATTATAAATAGTTTCACGTGAAACAACCTTGTTAACCCTTGATATGATTAAAAAAAGTTTAATATTTTTTATTTCCCTCTCTTTACTTAATTGTGGAATTGCAAGACAAAGAATGGAAATTTCTGATTATTTAATTTATCAAAAAGGAAAAGAAATCATTGGGAATGACAACTTGAATAGTTTTATTTTTGAAAATGATTTAAAAAACATTCCTTTTCAACAATTTCTATCAGCAAAATTTAAATCGAATAGTTTACAAGAAAGAGAAATCAAGGTTACTATAGAAGGAGGGAAGTACAAACTACTGTTTTATGATAATGACGAGTTTGAAAAATATATTGGAAATTCTAATTTTGCAATAAAAAATCAAGAATCTGAATCCAATAAAACAGGGAATCAATCTAAGTTTATTGCAATTTCAGTGATTAATGATAAAAATGAAGATTGTTTAAGTGAACAATCATTGTATCAAAATATAGTAGTTAGTTATTTAAAAAAATTAAAAGACGAATATCTTAAACAATAATGGACAATTCTAAACTTAAAATCTACGAAACTGTAAAAGACTTTTCTGTTTCAAAACAAACATTTGGTTTATATCACGATACAAAATTGGATATGTTGATTACATTTCCTAAGCCTACCGAAATAGAACTTCCTTCCTATTATGAAAGTGAAGACTATATTTCACATACAGATAGTAAACGTTCTATGTTTGAAAAAGCATATCATTATATCAAAACGATTGCCCTTAAAAACAAATTAGCACTTATCAATGAGTTGCATTCTGGGAAAGGAAGTCTTTTAGATATCGGAGCCGGAACTGGGGAGTTTTTAAACGTAGCAAAACAAAATGGATGGAAGGTACTTGGGGTAGAACCTAATCAAAAAGCTAAAGAAAATGCCATTAAAAAAGGAGTTCCTTTTGCTGAAAACACAACGATTTTAGAAAACAATTCTTTTGACGTTGTTACTATGTGGCACGTTTTAGAACATGTTCCGGATTTAGATTTTCAAATAAAAGAATTAAAACGATTGTTGAAACCCAATGGAACAATACTTATTGCAGTTCCAAATTTTAAGTCTTATGATGCTAAACATTATGGGAATTATTGGGCAGCTTATGATGTGCCAAGACATTTGTGGCATTTTTCTAAAACGTCAATAAAATTGCTTTTTGATAAGCAAGGAATGAAATTAATAAAAGTACTTCCAATGAAGTTCGACGCTTTTTATGTAGCCTTACTTTCTGAAAAGTACCGAAAAGGAAAAATGAATATTATCAGCGCTTTTTTGGTCGGATTAAAGTCTAATTTTCTTGGAAAACGAAATTCTGAATATTCTTCTCATATTTATGTAATAAAAAACACTAAAAATTAAAATAAAGGCTTTTGTTTAACGAATATTGCTAATTGCTTTGTTAGTTGTGCGTTTTTTAAATAAATGCTTTAAACGCTTTTATTTTAATCCATTTTCAATAGGTTAATTTTATAAAGCCAACAATTTTTAATAGTAAAAAGTTATAGCAATTAAATTTTTACATTTTTCCTTAAAATCTGCCATTTTAAAAAATGCTGTATTTTTAATAATTATTAAAAAAACTCACATTAATTTTTTTAAACGGCATGTTATCATTACTACCTAGTATATTATATCTTTGCAATAATACTTTGGCAGCAAGCTAAAATTATTTTTATAAACCCAAAAGGAATGAAAAACTATAATTTTTCAAATTCTCCTACAATTGATCAAGTTGGAGTTGAAGATAGAATCAGTAGAATTACGGCAAGAAGCATAAAAAAAGAAGCTAAAATGCAAGGCCTTATGATGGCACTTAACATGATAGATCTGACTACTCTAGAAGGTGCCGATACCGATGACAAAGTAAAACAACTTTGTTATAAAGCCCATCACTTGCACGACGAAATCCTAGGTTTACCAACCACTGCAGCGGTTTGTGTATATCCTAATTTTGTAAAATTAGCCGTACAAGAACTAAAAGGAACCAATGTAAAAGTAGCATCTGTGGCTACGGCTTTTCCTAGTGGACAATCGAGTGCTGAAGTGAAATTGCTTGATGTAAAAATAGCGGTTGACAACGGTGCTCACGAAGTTGATATGGTTATCAGTCGCGGTAAATTTCACAGTGGCGATTATAATTTTGTTTTTGATGAAATTGCCATGATAAAAGAGGCTTGTGGTAAAGACGCTCGTCTAAAAGTTATTCTTGAAACAGGTGAATTGGGTGGATTAGACAAAGTGCGTCAAGCCAGTGATATAGCCATGTATGCGGGTGCCGATTTCATTAAAACCTCAACAGGAAAGATAAATCCAGCAGCCACTTTACCTGTAACTCTAGTCATGCTCGAAGCAATTAGAGATTATTATTATGAAACAGGTATCATAATCGGAATGAAACCTGCTGGAGGCATTTCCAATGCAAAATTAGCTTTGCAATATTTATTAATGGTTAAAGAAACCCTGGGTGGAAAATGGCTAACTAACGAATATTTCCGGTTTGGAGCAAGTAGTTTGGCCAACGATGTTTTAATGCAAATTGCCAAACAAAATTCAGGTATTTATCAATCAGGGGATTATTTTTCTAAAGTTTAACTCATATGAAAAAACAACATAATATAGATTTCAGTTCCGATTGGAATTTGGTTCCAGCTCCCGAAAGTACTTCGGTTGTGAACATCAAAGAAAAATACGATTTGTTTATAAATGGCAAATTTGTAGCGCCAAAATCGGGTAATTATTTCGATACTATTAACCCAGCTAATGAAAAAGTATTGGCTAAAGTTGCCGAGGCAAATGAAGAAGATATTGATTTGGCTGTAAAAGCAGCTCGAAAAGCTTACGCTTCGACTTGGTCCAAATTATCCGGCAAAGAGCGCGGTAAATATTTGTACCGAATTGCGAGAATTATTCAAGAACGTTCGAGAGAATTTGCAGTGCTAGAAACCTTAAACGGCGGAAAAGCCATTCGAGAATCACGAGACATTGACGTGCCATTGGCAGCAGCTCATTTTTTCTATTATGCAGGATGGGCAGACAAACTCGATTATGCTTTTCCGAATAGAAAACCTAAACCATTAGGCGTTGCAGGACAAATTATCCCATGGAATTTCCCACTATTAATGGCGGCTTGGAAAATCGCTCCTGCTTTAGCTACAGGAAATACAGTTGTCATAAAATCTTCTGAAACGACACCATTAACGCTTTATTTATTGGCAGAAGTAATACAAGAAGCCGGTTTGCCAGCAGGTGTAGTGAACATCGTTTCGGGTGCTGGACAAACAGGTTCTTTTCTAGTAAATCATCCTGATGTAAACAAAATTGCCTTTACAGGTTCGACTGCTGTTGGAAAAATCATAATGAAAGCCATTGCTGGAACTTCCAAAAAAGCTTCTATGGAATTGGGCGGAAAAGCAGCTAACATTATTTTTGAAGATGCCGCACTTGACCAAGCTGTAGAAGGAATTGTGAACGGAATATTTTTCAATCAAGGACACGTTTGTTGTGCAGGTTCGCGCTTGTATGTACAAGAACCTGTTTTTGAAAAAGTGTTGCAAAAATTAAAAGACCGATTACAATCTTTAACCGTTGGTGATCCGTTGGATAAAAACACCGACATTGGTGCCATCAACTCCAAAAAACAATTGACAACCATCAACAATTATATTGAATTAGGATTGCAAGAAGGCGCTCATATTTATCAACCGAATTGTAAGGTTCCTGACAAAGGATTTTGGTGTAAACCAACGTTGTTTACCAATGTTTCACAATCCAATAGAATTGCCCAAGAAGAAATTTTTGGACCTGTTTTAGCCATTCAAACCTTTAGAACTATTGATGAAGTGATTGATAAAGCAAACAATACGCCTTATGGCTTGTCTGCTGGAGTTTGGACAGACAAAGGCTCCAAAATTTTTAATATGACCTCACAATTGCGTGCGGGTGTAGTTTGGGCAAATACCTATAATAAATTTGACCCAGCATCGCCTTTTGGAGGCTACAAAGAAAGCGGATTTGGAAGAGAAGGTGGTGTTCATGGATTAGAACAGTATTTAAAATTTGATTAATAAATAGAAACTATGTCTAGAATTGAAGTTTTAAAAACGTATAAAATTTTTATTGGAGGAAAATTTCCAAGAACCGAATCAGGTCGTTTCTATCCTTTAAAAAACAATAATAAAACAGTAGCCAATATGTGTTTATCATCCGTAAAAGATTTTAAAAATGCCGTTGTTGCTGCAAAATCGGCTCAAGGGCCTTGGGCAACCAAAACAGCATATAATAGAAGCCAGATTTTATATCGAATTGCAGAAGTTTTAGAAGGCAGAAAAACACAATTCATAACTGAGTTGGAAACACAAGGAATTGCCAAAGCCAAAGCAACTCTAGAGGTGGACTTGAGCATTGATAGATTGATTTATTATGCTGGTTGGTGTGATAAATATGTGCAAATGCACAGTAGCGTGAACCCAGTTTCGGGTAGCTTTTTTAATTTCTCTGTTCCAGAACCTATGGGTGTTGTAGCCGTTTTTGCTCCCGAAGATAGCGGATTGTTGGGCTTAGTTACTCAAATTTGTAGCATCATTTCTGGTGGAAATACTTGTGTGGTTTTAGCCTCTGAACATTTGCCATTATGTGCCATATCTTTTGCCGAAGTACTTGCTACTTCTGATGTACCTAGTGGGGTTGTAAATATCCTGACAGGTAAAATTGCAGAACTAACAACAGTTTTTGCCTCTCATAAAAATGTAAATGCATTGCTATATTGCGGTTCTGATTTGACAATTATCAAAACCATTCAAGAGTTAGCTATTGAAAATATTAAGCGGGTTATTCTACGTGAGAATAGTGATTATGTTGATGACAAACACGAAAATTTACATTATATTTTTGATTTTCAAGAAACCAAAACGACTTGGCATCCCATCGAGCAAATTGGTGGAGCGGGAAGTGGGTATTAAATGAAATGGTATTAATAGTAAACCAATATCTCGAATTCTAAAACAAAAAAGGTATAAAAACCAAAGTTTTGACAAAAAAAGTATTATTTTTATGTGATTTATAGTCTATGTATAATTCATTGACCATTGAAACAATGAAATGGAAGATTTTTATAATATGTTTTTTTAATATAATTACTCATCTTAATGCTCAAAACAATTGGGATGGCGATAGCGGTGTTGGTAATTTTACCCATTGTAATAATTGGTATGTAGATAATTGTCCTTTAGTATGGAATTCTTCAACAGATTTAATTTTTAATTACAGAAATAGTAGTGCACAAACGTCTATGTATTATGATTTTGGCACATGGAGTAATGTTAGATCAATTATTTACCAAAATACATTCCCAGTTTCGTTTGATTTGAATAGTGATAATGTCAATGGTTTAAACTTTTATTGGAAAATAGAAAATTATAGTACTTTTTCACAAACTCTATACATTCCTTTAAGTGGAAAAGGTACTGTTATTGAGTTAAACCCTATTTATGGGGATTTAAAATTTTATTTACCTATTTACAATGACAATAATGTTGACTACAAAATTTATGGTGATTCGTATAAAAAAATTATTATAAATCCTACATCAAGATTAGTTGGCGACACCAATGCCGACTTAGATATTGAGGGTTATTCTATCGTAGAACTAAATTTTAATCACATCGATGGCTATAAGGGACTTACTAATATTAATAATGGGGAGCTTTGGCTCGATTCTAACGCAGTATTGAATTCAAGCAGTATTCGTGTTGGTAATGGCAATTCTAACACTTGTAAAATATATATTAGTAACGCTTCAATTGCAACCACAGTTAGTAATCCAATTGTTGTCCCTACAAATTCTAGTTCTTCTACAATTGGAGCATTAAATACCTCCGATACTCATACCTTTTCAAGTACAATAAATCTAAACAATAACAATGTCTATTTTGACGAAGTTAGTTCAGGGGGAACAGTTGATTTTACAGGGGCAATTTCAGGAACAGGAGGGATTACCAAAACAAGTACAGGAACTGTTAAATTATCCAATACAAACAATAGTTATTCGGGCAACACAATTATTAATTCAGGAACCCTAATATTAGGTACTTCAGAAGTGATTTCAAATAGCAGTAATTTAGTATTAAATGGAGGGATTTTAAGCACAGGTTCCGGCATAGGATATTCAGAAACATTAGGATCGCTTCAATTACTTAATAATGCTACAATTGCTTTAGGAAGCGGGTCGCATAATTTAACATTTACCAACAGTAACGCTGTATTATGGACAGCCGGTAAGACATTAACGATTACAGGATGGGATGGAAGTTGTAAAGGACGCATTTTTATTTCTTCTAATAATTCAAGTTTAACAACCTCACAGTTGGCTCAAATAACATTTTCAGGTTATGGTAGTGGTGCTGCTTTACTTACTACAGGCGAGTTGATGCCCGTAGGTTTGGTAGGAACAACATCGGCAAATCAATCCATTTGTAAGAGTAATACCATTTCAGACATCACCATTTCTGGATTTACAGGTTCAATCACAAAATGGCAATATGCTTCCAATGCTGCATTTACTTCGGGAGTGACTGATATTGTTTCTACATCGGCCACGCTATCGTCTTCTATTATTGGCAATTTGAACAGTACACGCTATTTTAGAGCTGTCATTCTAACGGGATTAGGCAGTTGTGCAAGTACTTATTCATCTGTAATTACTATTGCGATTTCTTCAACAACTTATTCAGGATCATGGAACAATGGCACGCCTGATGCCACTAAATGTGCCATTTTTACTTCCAATTTTACATCTACCGAAAGCATAACAGCATGTTCTTGTCAAATAACAGGAACCGCAGCCGTAACTATAGATTCTGGTCATAGCTTAACAACAGTTGGCGAAATAATAGTTGACCCCACCGCAAGTTTAATTTTTAATAACTCAGCATCTTTAGTGCAAACTGATTTAGCATCGACTAACTCGGGAAACATCACTTATAAAAGGGATACATCAAACATTGCTAATAATTATGATTATGTGTATTGGGGCACACCTGTACAAGGACAAACCCTTTCGTCGATGTGGATGGTAAATAATGGAGGTGTATTTTACACTTTTGATGCAACTATTAATGATTGGTCGCTAGTCGCTGGAAGTACAACTATGACACCAGGAATCGGCTATATTGCACAGTCTGAAAGTGGAAATGGAGGTTGGACAACGGGTAGTCCTTACACAAGTACTTTTTTTGGAACTCCAAATAATGGCTCAATTACCACCACTATTTATAAATCAGGGAGCACGAACATCAATAATTTAATTAGCAATCCATATCCATGCGCCTTGGATTTAGAATTATTTTATACGGATAACGCTGGGGTAATTTCACCTAATTTTTATTTTTGGACTCATAACACGGCTATTTCAAATGGCACTACAGGCAGTTATACTAGTAGTGATTATGCAACTTACAACGCCCCTTTGCAAGCAGGAGTTGGAACACATCCCGCTTCATCTGGAGGTAATACTCCCGATCGATATGTAGATGCTGCTCAAGGCTTTTTTGTTGAAGGAATTGGAAGCGGAGGTACGGCTAATTTTAAAAATTCACAAAGAGTATCAGGTAATAACAATGCTTTTTATAGGTCGTCGAATGTAGTTTCAGAGCCTATTGAAAAAGAATTACTTTGGTTGAATTTATCCAATAATCAAGGTCTTTTTAAACAACAATTAGTTGGCTATGCACAAGGTGCAACCAATGATTTAGATGCACTTTTTGATGCCAAATCTTTTGAAGGAAATCCGTTTGCAGACTTCTATTCGGTTGTAGGCACAGACAAATGTATTATCCAGTCCAGAAGCCTCCCGTTTCTAACAACGGATGTGGTAGCATTGGGATATTCCGTTACATTTTCTGGAGAAGTTCATATTGCATTAGACCATTTTGATAGTTTTTTTGACAATCAAAACATTTATTTAGAAGATACCAATACCAATACGTTTACCAACCTTAAAACGAATTCTTATACTTTTACAACACAATCAGGCACGTTCAACAACCGTTTTAAATTACGTTATTTAACTAATGAAGAACTACATGCTTCAACTTTCGGAAATTATAATACCATTTCCGTATTTTATGAAACAAAAGGCATTCGATTGATTTCATCCATTTCAGGCATTGCAAAATTGACCGTTTTTGACACTTTAGGGAGAAAATGTATAGAACAATTTTATCCTGATCAAAAAGAAGTGCTTTTGACACAATTACCACTACTAAATACAATTTGGATAGCCGAAGTGGAACTCCAAAATGGTCAAAAAACAACCTTAAAACTGGTTCGTTAATTCTCAAAGTACCCTATTCAATATCAACTTTATTTAGCAAATTAAGTATAACAAAAAGAAGAATAGTTATTAACTCATAACAAAAAAGAGGCTGTCTTATCAAGTCAGCCTCTTTTTATTGATACCTTTTTTGTTTTTTTAAAACGGTAAATCGTCGTGATCTTCTTCTTTAAAATCAGTAGCAGGTTCAAATGCTTGAGCAGCTGGCATGGCTGGCATTGATGCTGCAGGAGCTTCAACTTGTAATTT
The DNA here is from genome assembly GCA_903879875.1 of uncultured Bacteroidota bacterium. Taxonomy (GTDB): domain Bacteria; phylum Bacteroidota; class Bacteroidia; order Flavobacteriales; family Flavobacteriaceae; genus Flavobacterium. Next base: position 1,230 of record CAIRNC010000233.1, on the reverse strand, counting down.
TCCAATTCTCCATCCCTGTAAAGTATTGAAATATACTGGAACTCCTTGCGGATTGGTCCATTCTCTTCCTCTAATATCAAAGTCAATTTTCACCGCTTCGCCCACTTGGAAATTGTTTAATAAATCACATTTGTCTTGAACAAATTGTACTAAAATATGTTGTGGATATTGTTCGTCTGTTGTAACAACGACATCTCTTTTTTTAAAGCCTGATGTACCTACTTCTTTAGTAGTGTCAATCATTTTAATTCTTCCTGTAACTTCCATTTCGTATTGGTTTAAGTAATTATTTTCTATTTTCTAATTAAATTCTTTCTGCCAAAAGCACTTTCCATGCTGATAAAACATCTTCTTTTTCGAGATATTCTTTTGCTTTTATTTGCACTTGATGCTCATCGTCGGAGCTTAGAACGCCTTTTACAGCAAAATTTTGTTTGACAAAGACATTAATTTCTTCTTTTGTAGGCAACGCTTCTATATTTCCTAACATTCCTAAATCGTTTCCATTAAAAACGGCACTTTCTTTTACAAAATCAGGAATGGCATCCACACCAATTCCTAAGGTAGTAATTGGTTTTGCCACTTCAAATAATCCTTTGTTGGCTCGAGAATACCAATTGCCACCCATTCGAGAAACCAAATCAATTTTTACGGGATCGATAACGCCGTTTTCATCCAAAACAGCTTTGTCAATATGAATTTTCAACACTTCGCAAATGATTAGATTTCCAGCACCTCCTTGATTTCCTAAACTAATAATTTCATTTACCTTACATTCAAATTGCACTGGCGATTCTTTTACCCGATACGGTTTTACCAAATGCGAAGGCAGTTGTGTCAATCCTGATTTTACAAACTCATTAACGCCATCCGCATATTCGGTACTTGACAACGACATTTGTTGCACAATATCAAAATTAACAACATTAATAACCACTTCGCGAGTGGCTTCTGCATTGTGCAAAGTGTGTTTGTTGGTGTTATCACGAACGCGACGTGCTGGCGAAAAAATGAGTATCGGTGGGTTGGCACTGAAGACATTAAAAAAACTAAATGGCGAAAGATTGGGTTTGCCATTTTTATCCATTGTGCTAGCAAAAGCAATAGGGCGAGGGCCAACGGCACTTTGCAAATACCCTTGTAATTTACCTGGAGATAGCTCCTTAGGTTCAATGCTAATCATAGTATTTCGATTTTAAACAAAAGTAGGAAATTGAATTTAGATTGTTG
>CAIRNC010000232.1 GCA_903879875.1 uncultured Bacteroidota bacterium | reverse complement strand
TTGGAGATTGGGATACCACCTTAAAAAACGCAGGCCTTAAAGGTGAAAAAAGTCTTAAAGGAATGGAATATGGAGAAAAATCTATTAAAGATGATGTGCTAATAGCTGATTTAATTAGAGTTGCAAAAGAATTAAACAATCAAAACATTACTATAAGTGACTACGAAAAGCATGGTAATTATACTGCTGTCACAATGGGTGTGCGATTTGGAAGTTGGAACAAAGCAAAAGAAAGAGCTAATCTTGAAGTTGTATATAAAATAAATAATTCAAATGAAGATTTATTTAAAAACATACTTGAAGTTTGGACGCATTTTGGTCGTCAGCCAAAATATGGAGAAGTAATAAGCCCTCTGTCAAAATTTAATGGTTCAACTTATGCTAGAAGATTTGGTTCTTGGCAACGCGCATTGGAATCTTTTGTAGATTATATTAATAATATAGAAGATGATTCTGAAGAAATTGAGGTTGAAGAATTACAATTATTACCAATTAATCCAACTCAAAAAGACTATAAAACTATTAAAAAGGTTAAAGTAAAAAGAACATCAAGAAATATTAATTTGAGGCTTCGGTTTATGATTCTTCAAAGAGATAATTTTACTTGCAAAAAATGCGGTCAATCACCAGCAAAAAACCCAAATGTTATTTTACATGTTGACCATATTATTCCTTGGAGTAAAGAAGGAGAAACAGTTGTCGAAAATCTCGAAACACTTTGTAAAGATTGTAATTTAGGTAAGAGTAATGTTCTATAATTAACCCTGTACTATCCCCTGCTAGCGCAAGCATCTTGCTTGTGCCCACTTTCGAGAGCAATTCAATCAAGCAACTCCCCACTAGCACTCATCAACAACAAACACCCACTTTAAACTAAAAATCCGTCACCATCAGCCCCATCCGTGACCTCCGTGAGACATTAACCAAACTGTTGCCATTGTAATTGCCATTGTAATTGTAATTGCTATTGCCATTGTCATTGCCATTGCCTACCGCCTACCACCTCAAAAAAAATCTAGCAATTATATAAACCTCAACCAATATATTGTAACATTTTATCATTCAATTACAACCAACTTTGTGCTATCAAACACAAAAAAATAAGTATAATGAATGATGCACACTACCATTTAGTATTAAATCACCTGCCCATAATCATTCCAGCAATAGGGCTCCTCATCCTGATTGGCGGGCTACTACTCAACTCCGAAATCGTAAAAAGAACCGCCTATCTCGTTTTCATACTTGGAGCAATAACCACCCTTGCCGCCTTTGCAACAGGCGAAGGAGCCGAAGAAGCAGTAGAACACCTTCCAGGAGTAACCGAAAACTTAATCAAAACACACGAAGAAACAGCCGAAATCTTCGCCATACTCTCTTACATCTTAGGAGCCATAGCCTTAATTGGTTTATATGCCAACTACTACAAAAAATCCTTCGCCAATAGCCTAAGCTACATCACCCTAGTAGCAGCCCTAGCTACTTTATTCTATGCCAAACAAACCGGCACCACAGGCGGCGAAATAAGACATACCGAAATAAGAACCATCCCTGCCAATGCAACAACCACAACCGATTATTACGAAAACGGAAAAGAAGAATAACTTAAAAAAAACAATAAAATGAAAAAATCAATAATGATTATCAGTATGATGGCAATGCTAACGACAGCTTGCAAAAACGGAAACAAAGAAAAACAAGAAACCCAAGAAACACCAAAAAAAGAAATTCCCATGAGCAGCAATAACCCAACAGCATTAATAGGCTTTAAAACAAATATAGAAAAAGCAACACTAGAAAACACCGATTATCGCAAAGTACTCTACACCGGTCAGTACGCACAAGTCGTATTAATGAGCCTAAAAGGAGGCGAAGAAATTGGAGCCGAAACCCATCCACAAAACGATCAATTCTTTCGTTTCGAAGTTGGAAAAGGAAAATGCATCATCAATAAAACCGAATATTTAGTCGGCAGTGGCGATGCCGTAGTAGCACCCGCTGGATGTTTGCATAATGTCATCAACCTCGACCCAAAAAACGAACTTAAATTCTACACCATCTATTCACCACCGAACCACAGAGACGCATTAGAAAAAGCCACCAAAAAAGAAGCCGATGAAGACGGAGAAAAATTTGACGGAAAAACAACCGAATAAAGGATCAAAAAAACAATTCGTAATAACAAACACAACAAATCAAAGTCCTTTCATCAGGACTTTTTTTTAATATGACTGTCCGTTAAGTGAACTAAATTATTAATAATAGCTCACGGATAATACCGATTAAGCGGATTTTCGCTGATTATTTAATAAAAATCTGTTTTATCTGTTCCAATCAGTGTCATCAGTGTGCCAATTTTAAACTGCTTTAAACTTATTTCTTCGTGAATCTTAGTGACTACTTTGTGCATTTTGTGGTAAAACTTAAATTATTTCACAGAGTTTCACAAAATCCCACAAAGTTTCACAAAGAATAAAATTAAAAAATTTAATAAAAAAGTTAAGTCATTCTTTGCGTCGAAATAAGGTT
>CAIRNC010000231.1 GCA_903879875.1 uncultured Bacteroidota bacterium | reverse complement strand
TCAAACTACATCTCATACAATTGCATTTATTAATGACAAATCCTATAACGTTGTTAAGGGGGAAACCATCCTACAATTTGTAAGAAGACATTTGGGTCAAGATTGGATTCCAACCTTGTGTGACGCCCCTAATTTAGAGCCGTTTGGTTCGTGTCGCGTTTGTAGTGTTGATGTGGCTTTAGTTGAAAACGGTGTTGCAAAAGCCCAAGCTTCTTGCCATACGCCAGTGATTCCGAATTCTTATATATATACTGATAGTGATCGAATAAAAAAATTACGCAAAAATATTATAGAATTAGTTTTAACGGATCATCCGCTCGATTGTCTAACCTGTGAAGTCAATAACAATTGTGAACTTCAAACCGTTGCTGCAAGAGTTGGAATAAGAGATGTTCGTTATCCTGAAGGCAAAAATCATTTGGATAGAACCAAAGATTTGAGTCATCCCTACATGACTTCCGATTTTTCAAAATGTATCAATTGTTTCCGATGTGTGCGTGCTTGCGATGAAGTGCAGGGCGAATTTGTGCTCAGCATGGCAGGACGAGGTTTTGATAGCCATATTGTAAAAAGTTACGAAAACACTTTTTTTGATTCCGATTGTGTAAGTTGTGGTGCTTGCGCTCAAGCCTGTCCAACATCTGCTATTTCAGATGTTTTTGAATCAAAATCAGTAGTTGCGGATAAAAAAGTTCGAACTATTTGTACCTATTGCGGTGTGGGTTGTAATTTAGAAGTTGCCGTTGTAAACGGAAAAGTAAAATCCATCCAAGCACCCTATAATGCCAAAGTAAATGAAGGTCATACTTGTTTGAAAGGGCGATATGCCTTTTCGTTCTACAACCATCCAGACAGAATTAAAACACCATTAATAAGAAGAAATGGACAATTAGAGCCTGCCACTTGGCACGAGGCCTATGATTTTATTGCCAATAAACTCTTCGAAATCAAACAAAATCATGGTGCGGATGCCATAGCAGGAATTTCATCAGCTCGTTGTACCAACGAAGAAAATTATTTGATGCAAAAATTCATTCGTGCCGTAATTGGGACTAATAATATCGATTGTTGTGCACGGGTTTGCCATTCGCCAACCGCCATCGGGATGCAAAGAGCTTTTGGAACTGGAGCAGCAACCAATTCTATTGAAGACCTTAAATATACAGATTGCATTATGGTTATTGGAGCCAATCCGACCGATGCACATCCTGTGACAGGTGCCAAATTGAAACAATTTGCAATGAAAGGAAAAGTTTCAATTGTTATTGATCCACGAAGAATCGAAATGGCAAAATACGCCACTTATCATTTACAATTAAAACCTGGAACCAATGTCGCACTTTTGAACATGATGTTATATTATATCATTACGGAAGGTTTGGAAGACAAAGCATTTATATTGAATCGTACAGAAGGTTACGCCGATTTCTGCAATCAAATCTTAAAATTAGATATGGATGCAATGGCAATAACTACGGGAGTAGCAAAAAATTTGGTTAGAGCAGCAGCCATAGCCTACGCAAAAGCACCTAATGCTATGTCTTTTCACGGTTTGGGTGTTACCGAGCATTCACAAGGGTCGTTCACGGTGATGTTAATTTCTGATTTGGCATTAATTACTGGAAATATTGGTAGAAAAGGAGTTGGTGTTAACCCGCTTAGAGGACAAAATAATGTACAAGGCGCGGCCGATATGGGTTGTCAACCGCATCAAGGAGCAGGATATTTAAATTCTTACGATCCAGAAATCAATGCGCAATATGAGGCTTTTTATGAAAGAAAAATCCCAATGGGCAAAGGACTGAAAATTCCAGAAATGTTTGAATCTGCTATTGAAGGTAATTTGAAAGCGCTTTGGTTGATGGGAGAAGATGTGGTACAAACCGACCCAAATACAAACAAAGTGATTGCTGCCATGGATAATTTAGAACTATTAGTATTGCAGGAATTATTCTTAACTGAAACCGCAAAACATGCCACCGTGATTTTGCCAGGAGCTTCATTTTTGGAAAAAAGTGGCACTTTTACCAACGGTGAACGACGAATTCAACGTGTAAACAAAGTAGTAGAACCAATAGAAGGTACCAAATCTGATGGGCAAATTATTGTGGATATTATGAATAAAATGGGCTATGAGCAAGCAGCATATCATCCCGATACGATGTTAGAAGAAATTTCGAAAATAGTTCCGTTTTTTGCAGGTGTAAAATGGGACGAATTAGGAGAAAATGGCAAACAATGGCCAGTTGCAAAGGAAGGTTTAGATACCGAAATTCTACACTTAGAAAAATTTCAACATGGTAAAGGCAAGTTTCATTATTTTGATTACAAAGAGTCGAATGAAACGGTGGCAAATAAAGTTGATTTTCCTTATATCATTACCACAAACCGAGAATTAGAACACTACAATTCAGGTACAATGACCAGAAGAACTGGCAATGTTGCTATCTTAACCGAAGATGTGATACTGATGCATCCATCAGATGCTGCACAACATTTTATTGCAGATGGCGATATGGTTTGCGTCATTTCTCCTAGAGGAAAAGTTGATATTAAAGCCAAGATTACGGATGAAGTACAGCCAGGAATTTTAAGCACGACTTTTCATTTTCCAGATTTGATGCTCAATATAATTACCAGCGACGAACATGATAGCGAAGCACTTTGTCCTGAATATAAAATTGTTGCCGTAAATATTCGTAAGAGTAAAGGAAGTTATAAGATGAAGGTATGATTTCATGAAATGTGTTTAAAATTTTGCAAGTAAAAAAAATAAAGGCTAAAAAAAAATCCGCTCTTTTAGAACGGATTTTAATTGATTTTTAAATACAATCTTATTTACTCATTTCAACAAAATATTTGTAAAACAATGGAATGGTTTCGATACCTTTTAAATAATTGAAAATTCCAAAGTGTTCATTTGGAGAGTGAATGGCATCACTATCAAGACCAAAACCCATAAGAATAGTTTTGCTTTTTAATTCTTTTTCAAATAAAGCTACAATTGGGATGCTTCCTCCAGAACGTACAGGAATGGCGGGTACTCCAAAAGTTTCTGTATAGGCTTTGTTAGCGGCTTGATAACCAATGCTTGTAGTTGGAGTTACATAACCTTGGCCGCCATGATGTGGGGTCACTTTTACTGTTACGCCAGCAGGAGCAATGCTTAAAAAATGTTTGCTAAATAATTCCGTAATGGCTTCCCAATCTTGATGAGGGACTAAACGCATAGATATTTTAGCGAAAGCTTTACTTGCAATAACCGTTTTGGCACCTTCACCGGTATAGCCACCCCAAATTCCATTGACGTCTAATGTTGGTCGGATTGAATTTCTTTCATTGGTAACATAGCCTTTTTCACCATAAACATCGTTGAGGTTTAAAGCTTTTTTATAATTCTCTAAATTAAAGGGTGCTTTAGCCATTTCGGCGCGCTCTTCAAGCGATAATTCTTCTACAGCGTCATAAAAACCAGGAATAGTGATATGATTGTTTTCGTCATGAAGTGAGGCAATCATTTTGGCAAGCACATTAATTGGATTGGCAACTGCTCCACCATACAATCCGGAATGCAAATCTCGGTTTGGCCCAGTAACTTCAACTTCGACGTAGCTCAAACCTCGTAAACCTGTGGTAATGGAAGGTTGTTGGTTGGAAATCATTCCGGTATCTGAAATTAAAATTACATCGCAAGACAATTTATCTTGATTGCGTTCCACAAACCAACCCAAACTTTTAGAACCCACTTCTTCTTCGCCTTCAATCATAAATTTTACATTGCAAGGTAAATTATCAGTAGCTATCATGTATTCAAAAGCTTTGACGTGCATATACATTTGTCCCTTGTCATCACAAGATCCTCGGGCAAAAATGGCGCCTTCAGGGTGAATGTCGGTAGTTTTTATTACGGGTTCAAAAGGTGGCGATGTCCAAAGCTCAATTGGATCTGCAGGTTGTACGTCATAATGTCCATAAACCAAAACTGTAGGAAGATTTTTATCGATAATATGTTCTCCAAAAACAATTGGATAGCCAGGAGTTTCGCAAATTTCTACGTGTTGACAACCCGCATTTTTCAAGGAATTTTTTACAATATCAGCGGTTGCAATAACATCTTTGGAGAAATTAGGATCGGCAGAAACGGAAGGAATTTTGAGTAATTCAATTAATTCGTCAAGAAAGCGTTGTTTGTTTTGAGCGACGTAAGTTTTTATATTGTTCATTTTAAAATAATTACAAATTAATGATTTAGAATTGTTGTAAAATTTGTTTTGAAATTCAAAATTACAATAAAAAAATTCATAATTCATAATTCATAATTCATAATTATGTTTATATTTGCACTCATAATTTTGCGGATATGGTGAAATTGGTAGACATGCCAGACTTAGGATCTGGTGCCGCAAGGCGTGTAGGTTCGAGTCCTATTATCCGCACTTTAAAAAACCTCTAAAATCTTATTTATTAAGAATTTAGAGGTTTTTTTATTAAATAGATTTCTGAAAAACAGGAAAAAGTTTTATAAATTGTTTTTTTTTTGGTTGTTTTGGATCAATCCTAAAACCTGTGGAGTTAGAAAAATTAAGCATAAATATTAGTTAGTCTAAAAAGGAAGAATTCAATATTTCTAACACCTCTGAATTGGGATCTAAACGCTTTTATTTTGGCATTGAAAGATTCGGCTGAGGCATTGGTACTTCTGTTATCAAAATAATTCAATATGGTTTTGTAGTGATTGATTATCGTTCGGGATATTGTATTGAATGATTTATAACCGGATTGACTTACCTTTTCGTGCCATTTGGCTAATTTGGCATAGCCTATTATTTTATCGGTTGTCTTTTCAAAAATAGCACACAAGTCTTGTGTTAGATTGTATGCTTTTTGGATATCGGGATATAATTCAAATAACAAATTGGCTCGCTCTATTTGGTTTGGCGACCATTTTGATTTGTTTTTGTACAAGAAATAGCGGCTTCTGGCTAGTAATTGTTTAAGAGTGTCTCCATTAGTGAGAACTTCGGGCTCGAATCTTCTCTTACTTTTCTTGGCTTTTTCTATAGCCTCATTTTCCTGGTCTATGGCTTGCCATCTGTATTTGATTCTAATTTCTTGCAAACCTTCTGTAGCTAGTTTTTGAACGTGAAAACGGTCGGTAACCCGAGTTGCATTGGGAAAACATTTCTTGGCAATTAGCCCCATATTTCCTGCCATATCCAAGGTGATTTCGGTGACAAGGTTTCGTTGTTTAAGAGGGATTTTTTCAATGATTGCAATTACTGTCTCAGCTTTTGTTCCAGCAACCATTGCCACAATAGTTCCTTTTCTGCCTTTAGCACTTTTGTTGGTTAAAATGGTATAGAGTTCTCCGTTGGATAAGGAGGTTTCGTCTATTGATAAACTTTTACCAATATTTTCGGGAAAAAGCAACCATTTTTTGGCGTGTTTTATTTGATCCCAAGATTTAAAATCACTCAGAAAATCTTTGTATTGATATTGTAATTTTTTACCACTAACACCATAAAAAGAAGCGATGGCATTACAATCATTTGGCTTGGAATCTATTGATCTCTTTTAAAAAAGACGCGAACTCCTGAGTTATCCGAGTTCCGTCTGCTACTAAATTCCAATCTCTAAAAACCACTTTTCCAGTGTCTTCATTGAGCCATCTTCTACGGGTGATATGAAGATATACCTGATGTCCACGAATAGGGAAATCTTGAACCGTTATCTCATCAAAGAATCCCTTGGAACTTAATTTGTATTGACGATATTCTTTGGGAGTAGAATTTATCTCCTTTAAGTAAAGATGTAAAATTTCATCCCCTTTTTTATAGGAAGTTAATTCAAAGTATTCAACTATGATTTCAGGTAATAATAACTTGAGAAGGTCTCCAAAAGAATCTTGCATTTGTATCTAATTTTAAAATACAAAAATCAACTTTTTAATATTTCCCCACAACTTTTTGACTTGATCC
>CAIRNC010000230.1 GCA_903879875.1 uncultured Bacteroidota bacterium | reverse complement strand
TTTTAAGCATTAATTTTGTCCATTACGCCAATTTAGATAATAAAATAGCGACAATATTCCCAAAAAACTTATTTTGGGATATGGATTATAGCAAACTTAATCTCAATACAGATTTAGACAATATAATTTCTAGAGCTATGTATGCGACAACTAAAGAAACATTTGATCAAGACATCAAAAAATTAGAACAGTTTTACACAAAAGAGCAAATTATTGAGCAATTGAGAAACACAAAAGAATTAATTAGTAATCAAGTTTGTATTTTAGTTAGCAAAAGATATAAAATTGAACAGTTTTATAGATTCAAATTATAAATCATACATGGAAAATAACAAATCACATTGGGAAAACGTTTTTGCAACTAAAAACCCAAACGAAGTAAGTTGGACACAAACATATCCAACAACTTCAATGAAGTATTTTGAAAGGCTACAACTTTCAAAATCCGCAAATATAATTGACATCGGTGGTGGCGACAGTAACTTAGTAGATGCTTTGTTAGAAAATGGATATGAAAATATTTGGGTTTTAGACATATCAGAATTTGCACTTGAAAGAGCTAAAAAACGTCTAGGTAAAAAAGCAAATAAAGTGCATTGGATAGTTTCTGATATTACAGAATTTGAAACAAATATCAAATTTGATTTTTGGCACGATAGAGCTGTTTTTCACTTCTTAACCGAAAAAAAAAATATAGATAAATATGTAGCATTAGTCAATAAAAATAGTGCAGATAACGGCAACTTTCTACTAGGCACTTTTTCAGAAAACGGCCCACTAAAATGCAGCGGATTAGAAATAAAGCAATATTCTGAAAATATAATGAAACAAACATTTAAAGATAGCTTTGAAGCTGTTAATTGTTTTACTGAAGATCATACAACTCCATTCAATACAATTCAAAATTTTCAGTTTTGTGGTTTCAAAAAGAAATAAAATGAAATCGCCATTAACAATGAGTTTGTACAAACAATTGAAATCATTGAACTCGAATGAAAATAAATACAATAGTCAGATAAACACCAATAAATAAAAAAGCGATACCATATATGACCGCTAACAAATAAATTTTACATATATGAAATCGCCATAAACAACTCGTTTGCTTGCAAAAACCAATGAAAATAGCGATACATATGCACCAAAAAACAAATAATATTTACATATGAAAACGAAATAATAGTATAAAATGTTTGTCTTTTTTGGCAAACATTTTTTTTTGCCTTAAATGCATTTAAACAAAATTGAGTTTTTATTTGCATTTAATAATTTAAAATCTTTGTCCCAAGTCTATTAATAATTTGAAGGGAAAACCCTTTACTTGAAATAAACCTGATAAAATAAAGCAAAAATTACCATTGCCTTATACTCCCATTATTTAAAAAAAATACACTGCAAAAAACAATCGCCTTTATGATTGCAGTCATAAAATTTAACCCTATTCAATTCAGACCTTTGGGGTAATATTTTAAACTAAAACAATATGAAAAAACTAGTAGTAGTATTTACCACAGCAGTAATGTTATTCTCTTGTGGCAAAAAAGAAAAATCAGAAGAGGACTTTTCGACTGGAGGAGCAAACACCGAAACCAAAGCCGACCCATCCTCTTATGATCCTAATAGAGGATTAGGAAAATACACAACCGTTGAATTTGGCGATAAGCTAGACATTGCTATGGCCACAGAAGGCGAAAAAATCCAATCTGTAAAATGTTCGGCTTGTCATAAATTGACCGACGAAAAATTAGTAGGTCCAGGCTGGAAAGGTGTTACAGAACGTAACAAACCAGAATGGATTATGAACTTTATTACCAATCCAGATCCAATGATTGATAAAGATCCAAAACTTCAAGCGCAATTGGAACTTTGTTTGTTGCGTATGCCGAATCAATCTCTAAATGACACTGATGCAAGAAATGTTTTGGAATACATGCGTCAAAATGACGGAGTAAAATAATAAAATTAATCATAAAATTTAATAAATATGAAAAATAGAATTTTAAAAACGGCTTTAGCCATCATCTTGTTTGTTTCATTTTTTAGTTCCTGCAAACCCAAAAATTCAAGCGATGCAATAAGTGGCGATGCTGCCCAAAAAGCGTATGTAGCACCAGGAAAATATGATGAATTTTATAATTTCGTTTCAGGAGGTTTTAGCGGACAAGTTTCGGTTTATGGTTTGCCTAGCGGAAGACTTCTTAGAGTGATTCCTGTTTTTTCGGCCGATCCTCAAAGTGGATATGGCTATAATGAAGAAACCAAACCAATGTTAAATACTTCGCACGGTTTTGTGCCTTGGGACGATCAACACCATACCGAATTATCTCAAACCAATGGCGAAGTGGATGGTCGATGGCTTTTTGCTAATGCAAACAATACTCCACGTATTGCGCGTGTTGATTTGAAAACATTTACCACCAAAGAAATTATTGAATTGCCTAATAGTGCGGGTAATCACTCCTCTCCATTTATTACTGAAAATACAGAATATGTCGTTGCAGGAACTCGTTTTAGTGTTCCAGCAGATAATGTGAATGGTGATGTGCCTATCAACACTTACAAACAAAATTTCAAAGGTTATTTAAGTTTTGTAAAAGT
>CAIRNC010000229.1 GCA_903879875.1 uncultured Bacteroidota bacterium | reverse complement strand
TATCACAATATTTTTTTGAAATTCAATATTAAAATTTTTCTGTTCAAATATTATGAGTTTGTCAAAAGAATATTCTTGTGAGAATAGATTTTGACAAATAAAAAACACACCTATAATTAAGATTTTTTTCATCTAAATCAAGATTAGTAATCTCCCATAGTTGCTGGATTTTGACTTAGTGCATTTTCTAATTGTGCGTCATTAGGCGCTTTTCCATGCCAAGCATGAGTGTGCATCATAAAATCGACTCCGTTGCCCATTTCAGTGTATAGCAGTACACAAACCGGTTTTCCTTTACCCGTTCTCGATTTTGCATCATTCATACCTTCAAGAATCGCTTCAATATTGTTTCCTTCAAGGATATCAATAACGTCCCAATCAAAAGCTTCAAATTTTGCACGAAGGCTTCCCATATTCAAAACCTCGTCGGTAGTTCCGTCAATTTGTTTTCCGTTAACGTCAATTGTAGCAATAAGATTATCTACTTTTTTTGCGGAAGCATACATGATGGCTTCCCAATTTTGACCTTCTTGCAATTCGCCATCGCCATGTAGCGTGTAAATAATATGGTTATCATGGTTCAACTTTTTGGCTTGAGCAGTACCAATTGCAACAGACAAACCTTGCCCTAAAGAACCAGAGGCAATACGAACGCCAGGCAAACCATCATGAGTTGTTGGATGCCCTTGTAATCTGGAATTTATGAGCCTAAAAGTAGTTAATTCGGATACTGGAAAATAGCCGCTTCTAGCCAAAACGCTATAAAAAACAGGAGAAATATGACCGTTTGATAAGAAAAATAAATCTTCTCCTATACCATCCATATCAAATCCTGGCTTTCTATCCATTATGTTTTGGTAAAGCGTTACAAGAAATTCGGCACATCCGAGTGAACCACCAGGATGACCTGAGTTGACAGCATGAACCATTCGAAGAATATCTCTTCTAGATTGTGTCGTAAAATCGATGAGTTGTTGTGTGTTTTGCTTCATTTTGTTTATTAAAATTAGACTTAGGCAAATGTAATTTTTATTTCGCCGAGTGACAAATGATTTTCTGAATAGTTCGTATCAAATTAGCCAATCGGCATGTTTCTTTTATTTATATTTGTAAACCAACGCCAATATTGGATAAAATGAAATTCAGTTTAATTATTTGTACTTACATGCGCTCGAAACCTTTGCTCGAATTGTTGCAATCGGTTCAGGAACAGACTTTGTATCCGGATGAAATTTTAATTATTGACGGTTCAACAACTACAGAAACAGAGCAAATTTTAAAAGAAAATCCATTTCAAAACCTTTCTTATTATTTAGTTTCAGTTGAGAATAGAGGATTGACCAAGCAACGCAATTTTGGTATTGAACATGTAGCCCCTGATTCAGAAGTAGTTTGTTTTTTGGATGATGATACTGTTTTAGAGCAGCATTATTTTGAAGAAATTATTAAAACGTATCAAGACAATCCATCGGTTTCAGGAGTTGGAGGTGTGGCAATAAATGAAAATATGTGGGTTAAAGCTCAAGAAGGAGTAAATTACAATTCGAAAAAGTTTTATCAATTGGATGGTTATGTTTATAAAGAAAGTTCGCGCACTATTTTGAGAAATTATTTAGGACTTCAATCCAATTTAGCGCCCGGAAAAATGCCGCTATTTTCGCATGGTTTGAATTGTGGTTTCCCATTAAATAATGCTATTTATGAAGTGGATTTGTTGATTGGCATGTCGTGTTCTTTTCGGAAAAAAGTAATAAACACGATTCGATTTTCAACTTATTTTGAAGGTTATGGATTATATGAAGATGCCGATTTTAGCCTTAGAGCATTGCGATTTGGAAAAAATGTTATTAATACTAAGGCGCAATTGCAACATTTTCATCATCCATCAGGTAGACCTAATCCATACAAATATGGCAAGATGGTCGTCAGAAATGGTTGGTATGTTTGGCGAATAAAAAATCCTAAACCCGTTATAAAAGACAGTATAAAATGGCATTCCATTACTATTTTATTGACGATCATTCGGTTTTTAAATACCATTACAACCAAAAATAGGAGGGAAGCCTTTTCGGAAGCTATTGGGAGAACAGTGGGTTGGTGGAGTTTACTAATAAAGTAGCCAAAAGTTTTAAACGGAACAGCAAAGCAATAAATTAGACTTCAAATACAATTTATCTTGTAAAAACTAGATTATTTCCTTCAGATAAATTGGCGTCAAACTGATAACCGTCATAATTAAAACCTTTTAAATCATCAATCGTTTCGGCATTGGTATCAATGATATAACGTACCATTAATCCTCTCGCTCGTTTTGCAAAAAAGCTAATAATCTTGAGTTTACCGTTTTTTAAATCTTTAAATTCGGGAGTGATTACGGGTACTTTTAGACCTTTAACATCAATTGCCGAAAAATATTCTTGGCTGGCTAAATTCACAAAAAGTTCCCCTTTTTTAAGTTCTTTATTTAATGAAGTTGTAATGGAAGTTTTCCAAAAGTCATACAAGTTTTTGCTTGTTCCGATGGGTAATTTTGTTCCCATTTCCAAACGATAAGCTTGAATTAAATCTAAAGGTTTTAGCAATCCATATAAGCCCGAAAGAATTCTTAATTTATTTTGTAAAACTGCTACTTGATCTGTTGTTAAGGAATAAGCATCCAATCCAGTATAGACATCTCCGTCAAAAGCATAAATCGCTGGTCTGGCATTTTTAACCGTAAAAGGCGTTTTCCAAGTCTGATTTCGATTCCAATTTAAAGTGCCAAGTGCATCAGAAATCGACATTAAACTCGACAATTCTTTAGGCGATTGTTTTTTGATAACATCATTTATAATAGTACTTTCTTTAAGAAATTTACTTTTTGTATAGGAATCGGTTGGCAATTGACTTTCAAAGTCCAACGATTTAGAAGGTGAAATAACAATTTTCATATTGATAATGTAGGATTCTTACAATTGTAAATTAGGAAAATAAACCGTTTTTAATCTATTAAACTTTCGTCCAGCATAAAACTATTTAAAAAAGCAACTGATTTTTCAATATCATAATGCAGAATTCTGTCTTCTGTCACTAAAGGTACTTCTTCTCTATAGGATTTTAAAAACATTTCAATAAAATCACTCGATTTTAAAGGTCTTCTAAATTCAATGGCTTGTGAAGCATTCATTAATTCAATGGCTAAAATGCGTTCTAAATTCTCCATAATTCTCAAACATTTGGTAGCAGCATTTGCTCCCATAGAAACGTGGTCTTCTTGACCATTTGAAGAAACAATACTATCTACACTTGCTGGAGTTGCCAATTGTTTGTTCTGACTAGCAATACTTGCAGCCGTATATTGAGGAATCATAAATCCCGAATTCAATCCGGCATTGCTTACTAAGAATGCTGGTAACCCTCTTAAACCGGATATTAATTGGTAGGTTCTTCTTTCGGAAATGCTTCCTAATTCTGCTAAGGCAATTCCAAGAAAATCTAAGGCTAATGCCAATGGTTGTCCGTGGAAATTACCTCCCGAAATAATAACATCTTCACCAACAAAAACATTGGGATTGTCGGTAACCGAGTTGATTTCAGTTTTAAATACTTTTTTTACATAATCAATAGCATCTTTTGAAGCACCATGTACTTGCGGAATACATCTGAAAGAATAGGGATCTTGAACATGTTGCTTTTCTTGAGCAATAATTTGACTGTCTTCTAAAAATTCATTGATACGATTTGCCGTCACAATTTGTCCTTTGTGAGGCCTAATATAATGGATTAACTCATTGAATGGCTCTTGACGACCGTCAAATCCTTCTAATGAAATGGTTCCTATTAAATCCGCTAGATACGAATATTTCATTGCTTTCAGTAAAATATAACTTCCGTAAGCACTCATGAATTGGGTTCCATTAAGTAACGCTAATCCTTCTTTAGATTGCAACACGATAGGTTGCCAATTGAATTTTTTCAAAACTACTGAAGAATGAACTTTTGTACCTTCAAAATAGACTTCGCCTTCTCCTAATAAAGGTAAAGACAAATGGGCTAATGGAGCTAAATCACCACTCGCGCCCAGCGAACCTTGGTTGTAAATTACAGGCAAAATATCATGGTTGTAAAAATCTACCAAACGCTCAACTGTCAGTAATTGCACACCCGAATGTCCATAACTTAAGGACTGAATTTTAAGCAACAACATGATTTTTACAATTTCAAGATTCACTTCTTCTCCGGTTCCACAAGCATGTGACTTTACAAGGTTTTCTTGAAGTTGAGATAAATTTTCATTAGAAATTTTCACATTACATAAAGAGCCAAAACCGGTGTTAATTCCATATATTGGAGCATTGTTTAAAGCCATTTTTTGATCTAAATACGCTCGACATTTTTGAATATTTACTTTGGCTTCTTCAGACAAAGCTATCGATTTGTGTTGCGAAATGATTTCTTGAAGATCATGTAAACTGATTACTTCTGAACTTATATAATGTGTATGCTCCATTTTGTTTGAAATTTGTCGTCAAAATTCCATAAACAATTATTAAAATGCAACTATTTTAACTTCTATTTTATTGTCAATTCAATAATAATAATCCATTCAAAATAGCATTAACTAAAAAAACATTTCTAAAACAACACTATATTATGAAATTCATAAAAATGATAAAGCCCCTTTTTTAATTAACTAAATATAGTATTTTTGAAATGTATGACAAACAACAATTTTAGCTATTCTACTTTATTCACAACCAATACTACGGTTGCAATTTTTGTTGGCACTACGTCTACAACAACTACAACCCCATACGGGGTATAATTTTCACATATAATCCAATTCAAGTACTTTCAAAGGAGAGTAAACAATTTATATGTACATTACACAAGTCAAAAAAATAATTAAATCATGGTAGTATTAAAGTTTGGCGGAACATCAGTAGCCAATGCACAAAACATTCAAAAGGTTATCACTATTGTTAACCTAAAAGCCAAAGACAATAAATTAGCCGTTGTCGTTTCTGCCTTGAGCGGGATAACTGATATGCTCATCAATGCCTCTAAAAAAGCAGCTGCCAAAGATGAAACCTACAAAACAAATATAGAAGAAATCAAACAAAAGCACTTTGATGCTATTGCTGATTTAGTTGACCCTGCCAATCAAAATCAATTATTGATCAAAATCAATAGTCAAATTAATCAATTGCAAACTTTATTAGATGGTTGTTTCCTTTTAGGCGAATTATCTCCAAGAACATCGGATGCAGTAGCTAGTTTTGGCGAATTATTATCTTCACAAATTATTGCAACGGCTTTGCAACAAACCATTCCAAACAGTAACTTTAAAGACAGCCGTGATTTGATTAAAACCAATTCTAACTTCGGAAAAGCGTCTGTTGATTTTGAGGTGACCAACAAATTAATTGCAGATTATTTTGCTTCCAATAAATCACAAGTAATTCTTTTACCAGGTTTTATTGCTTCTTCTGAAGATGGTAATACTACTACTTTAGGACGCGGTGGTTCCGATTATACTGCAGCTATCATTGCTAATGGTGTGAAGGCTTCTTCATTAGAAATTTGGACGGATGTAAATGGCATGTTCACAGCCAATCCAAAAATCGTAAAACAAGCACAACCTATTGAGTCCATTTCCTATCAAGAAGCGATGGAATTGTCACATTTTGGTGCCAAAGTATTGTATCCACCAACGATACAGCCCGTTTTAAATGCTAATATTCCAATTTGGATTAAAAATACTTTTGAACCAGAAGCTTACGGAACATTAATTTCGAGTAATCCTGATGCTAATGCTAATCCTATTAAAGGAATTTCGCATAT
>CAIRNC010000228.1 GCA_903879875.1 uncultured Bacteroidota bacterium | reverse complement strand
TGATTTAATTGAAAATATACTAGCAATTAAACCCGATTACACCATTGTAAAATTGCTTACTTCTGTATCTGAAGCTTTAGCATTCTTTCAACAGCAACCAAAAATTGATTTAATATTTTCAGATATTCAATTGGGTGATGGATTAAGTTTTGACATTTTCAAACAGGTTAAAGTTAAAGTTCCAATCCTATTTTGTACTGCTTATAACGAATATGCACTTGAAGCCTTTAAGGCAAATGGAATAGATTATATTTTAAAGCCATTTAGCAATGCCGAAATTAAAAAATCAATTGAAAAATTTGAATTATTGACTAACAAAAGCGATGTATCTATTGATAAGTTGCTGGATTATCTTTCGGTAAAGCAACTTAAAGCAAACAACGTTTCAATACTAGTTTATCAAAAAGATGTAATTACACCTATTAACACCAATGATATTGCCATTATACAACTAACCAGTGGTACTGTAAAAATGGTGGCCTTTAATGGCGCAACGTATTTTACTTCACAATCTTTGGATGAAATAGAAAAACTAAATTTACCTTTCTTTTTTAGAGCAAATAGGCAATTTATACTTCATAGAAAAATAGTAAAAGACGTGGTACAACATTTTAATAGAAAGCTTTTGGCACGCCTCACGATACCATTCAATGAACAAATCTTAATCAGTAAAGAAAAAACACCCCTTTTTTTAGCTTGGCTTACTTCTGTTTAATCAACTTTCTGTCCGTTTCCATTTCCTTTTTGGTTGCTTCATCAATTTGTTCGTTTACATCAAAAATCTTTGTTTTTAGTTTTGCATCAATAAATATAAGATGCAATGAAACTATTATTAACATTCGTGTTTACTGTACTTTCTTTAAGTATTTCAGCACAAAACAATCCTGATGAACTAATAGGAAAATGGGTAAATGAAGATGCTACAGCTCGTTTTGAATTTTTTAAAACTGGCAATACCTACAGTGCCAAAATCATTTGGCTTGCCAACCCTAAAAATGAAAATGGTGAGCAAAAGTTAGATAAAAACAATCCAGATAAAAAATTGCGTAATAGACCAATTGTTGGCTTGGTAATGCTAACTGGTTTACAATTTTCTGCTAATGAAACAATGTGGATTGGAGGTAAAATTTATGGTCCAGAAAAAGGGGAGACAGTTGCTTGTAAAATTAAGCTTAGCAACAAAAACGAGCTCGCCTTAACAGCATCTAAAAGCATATTCTCATTTACAAAAAAATGGAAACGTTATGACAAATAGATGCTTAATTGTGTTGCTTTTTTTCAACCTACAATTAGTTGTTTTTGCACAGCAAAATGTTGATAGTATTCAAATTGACAATCTTGATATGCTTTGGAAAATGGCATTAGAAAACAATAGTTCTCAAAAAATTTATAACCTTAAGAGTCAACAGGCAAAGGTTGATTATAATTCAGCAAGAGCCTATTTACTACCTCAAATAAGCGGTAGTTTTTCAGGTCAGGATAATACTAAACTTGCTACCACGCCAGTACCTGGAGAGTTGTTGGGTCAGCCAAACACTACACAATATCTGCAATTTGGAAAGCAATTCGTCTATAATACAGGTGTGACTATTTCAAAATCATTATTTGATTGGCAGTCAAAAGCTCAAGCTAAAATTGCAAAACAAAATATTGCATTAAATACGGCACAACAATTGGCAAGTGAACAAAATTTAAAAACACAAATTGCGCAATCGTATTTTACCCTATTGGTTGCGAAGAAGGCCATTGATATTTCTGAAAAGGATTTAAAATTGTCTGATAGTATTCTATTAATCAATAAACAAAAATTTCAACAAGGTTTGGTGGATGCCATAGCAGTAAATCAGGCAGCTGTGAATAGTAACAATATCAAATTAAGTATTGCCCAAAGTAAAGAACTATATAAAAATGCTTTAGTGAGTATAAAAATTTTAGCGGGTATGTCTGAAAACACCCCAATTAATTTAAAGGCAATAGATGATATAGAAAGTTTATATAATACTGAAAGCAAAACCGTTGAACAAGATAAAAATGTTTTGGTTTATCAACAAAATATCGAAATACAAAATGGGCATTACAAAATGGCAAAAGCAGCTTTTTTACCTAAAATTAGTATCAATTCGTATTGGGGCTACCAACAATTTCGAGATAATTTCGGGATGGATTTTAAATCCGATTCTTGGAAGGACAATAGATATATTGCCTTAAATATGAATGTTCCTATTTTTACAGGTTTCGCAAATAATAATAGACTAAAAAGTAATAGGATTCAAACCGAAATTGTAAAAGAACAATACAATGCCGCTTTAGAGCAATCAAAAATTAATGATAAAAGTTTACAAGAAACAATTTTAAATTATTACACCATTACCAGTACTTCAAAAAAGAGTTTTGATTTATATGGTAACAATCTTCAACTCAATCATCAAAAATTTACAGAGGGCATTATTGGTGTAGATGTTTATTTCAAAGCATTTGATGATTATTTAAAATCTGAAAATACCTATCTCAACAATTTATCAACGCTTCTTTATAATCAAGCCATTGTAATTTCAAGAAAATAAATAGTATGAAAAATAGTAAATATTATATCATTATAGCCATTGCTATACTAACTGTTTCTTGCAAAAAAACGCAAGAGACCGAACCACAACACAAAGATTTGATAGATGCAGTTTTTGCAAGCGGTAGCATAATCACAAGCAACCAATATGCAATTACTGCTCAAGCTGAAGGATATTTAAATACCTCATTTGTTAGTGAAGGAGACACAGTCCATAATGGACAACAATTGTTTAAATTAACCAATGATGCGCAACAAATTCAGGTAGGCAATGCGTATGATAATTACGATAATGCAAAAAAGAATTTAAATAATAATGGGCCACAAATAGCAAAACTTGAAGATCAAATTAATCAGGCTAAAAACACAAAAGATATTGATGCTGCAAACTTAAAAAGGTATGAGAATTTAATAAAAACGAATGCCGTTGCCCAAGTTGATTATGATAAGGTAAAATTAAATTACCAAAACGACCTAACCAACCTAGCGGTTTTACAAAAATCGTTAGCCGATTTAAAACAAAATCTTTCCTTAAATGAGAAAAATGCCAAAGCGCAATACCAACTACAACAAAACAACAACAAGTATTATTCCTTAAACAGTTTGTATTCGGGCATTGTTTTAAGCATTTCAAAAAAGAATGGCGATTTAGTAAAAAAAGGTGAAAGCATTGCTATTGTAGGTTCTGGTAAAACTATTGCTAAATTGTTTGTGGCAGAAGATGATATACAAAAAATACAAATTGGACAGCAAACACTAATCACATTAAATACCAATAAGGATAAAATATATAAAGCACAAGTCACTAAAATTTACCCTTCGTTTGATGAAGCATCTCAATCCTTTATTGTAGAAGCAAGTTTTGATGAATTGCCAAAACAGCTAAAAATTGGCACACAATTACAAGCTAATTTTATTATATCCGAAAAGAAAAAAGCGTTAGTCATTCCAAGTATCTATTTATTGAATGGAGATTCTGTTATTATCCAAAAAAACCACCAAAAGATAGCAATAAAAACAGGTATTAAAACATTAGAATGGGTAGAAGTACTAAACGGATTAAATGATAATGACAAATTAGAATTACCTGAAAATCATTAATTATGGCGTCCTACATTAACAATCGTATCTCACGAATACATTTAACAAGTAACATTAAGCAAACCATTGTGGCAATGCTAGGTGTAACTTTTGGTATCAGTATGTATGTATTTATGACTGGCTTTATGACCGGAGTAAATAATGCACAAAACGATTTGGCATTTAGTTCTTTGGCACACATAAGAGTGTATAACGACCGTCCAGCTGACAATACCAATATTGCTACAAAGGTTTTTCCAAATAGTGTTGTTAATTTACACAATGCCAAAATAATTAAATATACCGATGGGATTAAAAATTCTAATACCATTTTAGAAGCACTAAAATCTCAAAAAGAAATTACAGGAGTTACAACTCAAGTAAATATTAATGTGTTTTTTAAAAATGCAGGAAATAAAGTAAATGGTTCCGTTTCAGGTGTAGATGTTGTAAATGAAAATAAAGTATTCAATACCAGTAAATATATAATTGAGGGCAATTGGAATGAATTAAAGCAACGTTCAGATGGGATTTTTGTAGCAGTTGATTTAGCGAAAAACTTAAGCTTAAAAGTAAATGACAATCTCAATATTCTTACTTCAGATGGAATAAGCAAAAATTACAAAGTAATTGGGTTATTTAAAACGGATGTTGCAAGTGTAGATAAATCGAAAGCCTATATTAATATCAATGCTGCTAGGCAATTAATAGGAGCCAATCAAAGCTATGTAACCGATATTCAAATCAATGTTAAGGACTATAATAAAACAGAAAGCATTATTAATCAAATTGCGCCAATAATTCCCTACAAAACAGAATCTTGGCAAATGGCAAATCAGCAGTTAGTTGCAGGTTCAAGTTTAAGAGACATCATAGCAATAGCTGTATCATT
>CAIRNC010000227.1 GCA_903879875.1 uncultured Bacteroidota bacterium | reverse complement strand
TTACATAAACAAAAAAAGCCTCGAATTTCTTCGAGGCTTTTGCCTTTTGGGTGGATGACCGGGTTCGAACCGGCGACCCTCGGTACCACAAACCGATGCTCTAACCAGCTGAGCTACAACCACCATTTGTTTACGGGTGCAAATATATTACAATACTTTCCTTTTGGCAAGAAAAAATTAAAAAAATTACATCAAATCTGCTAAGCTATTGACTGCCAAATATCTTTCTGCAGTAAATCCTTCAGCATAATTTGTTCCAATTATTCTTCCAAAATCTTGAACTCTATGATTCAAACTTTCTAGAAAATTTTTGGTAGCAATTGGCGTTTCTGGTTCCTTGCTATTAGGATTGTAAAACTGAGAACTATAGGCCAAAATAGAAGCCACTCTTTTATCATTAAAGTCAGAAATATCCACTACAAAATCGGGTGCTATATTTTTCCATTGCAAATAATGATAGACTACTTTTGGTCGCCAAGCAGTTTGCTGAATTCCATCAATTGAAGTTTCAATTCTCATTAAACCTGAGAGAAAACATGCGTCAGAAACCAATCGACTCCCTTTCGGATGATCAATATGACGGTCATCAACAGCATTGCACAAAACAATCTCAGGTTGGTATTTACGAATCATTTTTATGATTTCCATTTGATGCTTTTCATCATTTACAAAAAAACCATCCCGCATGTTTAAATTTTCTCTAACTGAAACACCTAAAATAGATGCTGCCAATGCCGCTTCTTCATCACGAATTGCCACAGAACCACGAGTGCCTAATTCGCCTCGGGTTAAATCTATAATCCCAGCTTTTTTTCCGAAAGAAATTTCTTTGGCAAGCGTGCCACTACAACTCAATTCAACATCATCTGGGTGTGCTCCGAAAGCTAGTATGTCTAATTTCATATTTTATATTTAAGCCGTTAAAATATTTTTCATTGTCTTAGATTTATGTATCGTTTCCTCCCACTCTTTTTCTGGAATACTGTCTTTAGTGATTCCTCCTCCAATATACAAATGAGCTTGATTTTGTTCAATTTTCATACACCGCAAATTAACATATAAATTAGTGCTAATTTCATTTGTGCTAAAATTTTTATTCAATTCTCCTAAAAAACCAGAATAAAATTCACGATTGTAGTTTTCATTTTCAAGAATAAACTGCTTCGCAGCCACTTTTGGTAAGCCACAAACCGCTGGCGTTGGGTGTAAAATTGTTAGCAAATCTTTTAAAGTTGTAGTTGCTTTCAAATCCCCTTGTATGTCCGTTTTGAGATGCACAACCTTTCCCGCTTTCATGGGATAGGGTGTTGAAATGGATAAATGAGTAACCTTATTTTCAAGTTTTTCGACTATAAAATCGGTAACCAATTGTTGTTCTTCTTTTTCTTTTTTTTGCCAAATAACAGGCTCTTTACCTTCAAAAAATTGAGTGCCTGCGACAGCCATGGTTTGAAATGTTTGCTTTTCTACTTGCAATAATTGTTCAGAAAAACCGCCCATCCATAAACCTACTTTTGGATGAAACCAACAATAAGTATACGCTGAAGGATAAGCACTTAATACTCTTTTAAAAGTTGCAATTAAATCA
>CAIRNC010000226.1 GCA_903879875.1 uncultured Bacteroidota bacterium | reverse complement strand
GATTTTAAGAATTTTAGATAAAAAAAGCGGGAGATAACTCACGCTTTTTTTGTTGGATTATTGGAATTTGGATTGCAAATCAAACCGTGCTATCGGTGGTGTTATTTGAAACAACTTTAAGCATTTTGTAAATCTTCATTTAAATCTTCAACATTCAAAAAACCAACACTGTATTTGGCTAATAATTCTAAAAACTCAATTCGAGATAATTGCAAGACTTTCGAGGCTGTTCCTGATGAAATTTTCCCCAATTCAAAAAGTTTTACAAGACCAGAAATTTTAATCTCTCGTCCAAATTCGCTTTTATTCATTCGCATTGCGTTAGCCAAATAGTCTGGATATTCTATGGATATGATTTGTGACATCTTGTTTGTTTTTAATATTCCAAATTTACTGAAATTTTCTTTTGATTTCGCTTTATATTCGTGAATTCTCTATTTTCGTGATTGTTGTCGCCAAACTCGTAAATCAACCCATTTCAGAAAAATGCGTTATTTTTGATAAATCAAGGATTGAATTAATTCAAAAGAAACCGTTTCGTCGTCATTGACAAAATATTTCAATAAGGTTTCGCCCCAAATGTCGCCATTGCTAAAGTCCGCAATAATCCAGCGGTGATTCAACACTTTTATCTTATTGATGATGAATTTTTTGTCGTCAATTTTGTCATAACCCGTATAAGGATTCCCATTCGGATTGGTGTTTAAATCCATTAATTTATCCTTTACATAAGGGATTAATTTTTCGTATGGAAAGTATTTGCCCGTATTGTCATTGACGAAATATTCTTGCGCGCGGTCGTTGGTTTCTAAAGAAAAATAGGCAGCATCGGCATTTTTAAGGAGATACGAATTGATAGTGTCTTCCATTTTTTTAGCCAAATTATCATAATTTTTCTGTTCAAATTTAACTTGACTGTTTAAGAACATATACGTAAATAAATTGGTAAGTACCAATATGATAAGCACATAAAGCAGTATCGATTTTTTCATTTTTTTAAATTTTCTAAATTACTATTTCTAAATTATCAAAAGCCAAAAATACGTTTTTCGGCATACTTTCTTGCAAGTCATCATGAAAGCCAAAGAGATGGCTGATATGCGTCAAATAGGCTTTTTCGGGTTGCACCAAAGCGATAAAATCCAACGCTTCTTGCAGATTAAAATGGGTTTTATGTTCCTCGTGCCGCAAAGCATTAACAACCAAAACTTTTACGCCTTTTAATTTTTCAATTTCCTCTTGCGTTATCGATTTTACATCGGTCAAATAAGCAAAATCTTCCATTCGGTAGCCAAAAACCTGTAAATCGCCATGCATGACATTGATTGGCACCACAGTTTTAGTGCCTAGGAGAAAAGGCTCAAAATTGACCACTTCCTGACAAACAACCGAGGGTGCACCTGGATATTTGTTTTCTGTTTCAAAAATATAACCGAAGCGTTTTTTCAAATTGTCCAAAACCCGTTGGTGTGCATAGACCGGAATAGCCCCTTGCTTGAAATAAAAAGGGCGAATATCGTCAAGTCCAGCCGTGTGATCGGAATGTTCATGGGTAAATAAAATCGCTTCCACTTTTGGGCATTGGGAAGTAAGCATTTGTTGTCTAAAATCAGGCCCACAATCGATTACAAATGAAAAATCATCCCAAGAAATCCATACGGAAACCCGCAATCTCTTATCTTTTGGATTGGTACTTTTACAAACAGGATGGTCGCTCCCTATTACGGGAATTCCTTGAGAAGTACCTGTGCCTAAAAAATAAATTTTCAAGTTTGTAAATTTTTCACAAAAATAAGATTATTATCTTTTATTAAAGTGCTATTTTGTTAACTTTGTCTTGAATTTTACTGATATCATAAAAAATGAGCATACAAATAAAATTAAAGGGTGACAAAGTCATTGAGCAAATTCCTTCTATAAAGGACAAAGCGTTGCGTATCAACTTGAATGACAATATATACGGAACATTTGCTGAAATTGGAGCTGGACAAGAAACGGTTCGTCATTTTTTTAGATCAGGAGGTTCTTCAGGGACTATTGCAA
Organism: uncultured Bacteroidota bacterium; assembly: GCA_903879875.1. Lineage (GTDB taxonomy): Bacteria > Bacteroidota > Bacteroidia > Flavobacteriales > Flavobacteriaceae > Flavobacterium. The sequence goes on along the minus strand of CAIRNC010000226.1, from coordinate 2,182 downwards.
AAGCAATGTCTGCTTACGATAAAGATTTTAGTGACGCTATTTATGGCATTGAGGAAGATGGTCGCTATGTTACAGAAAGCCGATTGAAAAAAATGCTTTCGCACGAAAGTGGTTTGATTGAAAAACGTTTGAGTAGAGAAAAACATCCGAACAAAATGTTTTTTAGTTATGCCAATACCGTTGCAACCATTGATTTTGCAAAACAATTTAAAGGTCACGGTTGGGTTGGAATTCGTTATCAAATTGAACCCGATGAAGACTATAATGAAATCATAATCCACATTCGTTTTAAAGAAACCGATTCCAGATTACAACAAGAAACACTAGGTGTTTTAGGAGTAAACTTAATTTATGGTGCATATTATAAATACAATGACCCAAAAAAATTATTACGCTACTTATACGACCATTTGGACAAAGACCAACTAGAAATAGACACCATCAACTTTTCGGGACCACGTTTTGCAGATGTGGACAATCGTTTGATGAGTTTGCAATTGGTTAAAAACGGAATGACCGATGCGGTGATGTTTGACCCAGAAGGGAATAATATTTTGCCGGCAGCTATTTTATACAAAAAAAACATTTTAGCCTTAAGAGGAAGTTTCCGTCCAGTGACCAAAGTGAACATGGACATGTACGAACAATCCTTAAAAATGTTCTTAGATGAAAACAAAGTGGAGAAAGAAAACACTTTAGTTGTTTTTGAAATTACCCTTTCCAACTTGCGTTCTGATGGCGAAATTGACGAACGTGATTTCATGGACAGAGCCGAATTGCTTTGCTCTTTAGGGCAAACGGTAATGATTTCGAATTTTCAAGAATACTATAAAGTAGTGGAGTATTTCTCTAACTATACCAAAGCAAGAATGGGATTAGCCATGGGTGTAAACAACTTGGTTGATATTTTTGACGAAAAATATTACCGTCATTTAAGCGGCGGTATCTTAGAAGCTTTCGGAAAACTTTTCTATAGAGATTTAAAAGTATTCTTGTATCCAATGCTCGATGATGAAGGCACAATAATGACTTCTGAAAGTTTGAAAGTTCATCCTCGAATGAAAGAGCTGTATAAATTCTTTAAATCGAATGGAAAAGTAGTCGATATAACGGATTTTGACCCAAGTACATTGGAAGTTTTCTCAAGAGAAGTTTTAAAAATGATTAGTGACGGCAAAAAAGGTTGGGAAGAAATGCTTCCAAGTGGTATTGCCGAAACGATTAAGAAACACCATCTTTTTGGTTATAACCCAAATAAAGTGCTGGAGGAAAGCAATTAATAAAAAGGGTTACAAAATATCCAAACTCCCTTTTCCTTCTCTAATTACAACAGGTTCATATCCTGACAAATCAATTATGGTTGAACCTATGTTATCACCATAACCGCCGTCTATAACCATATCCACTAGGTTTTGCCATTTCTCGAATATCAATTCGGGGTCGGTGGTATATTCAATCACATCATCATCATCATGAATCGATGTTGAAACAATAGGATTGCCCAATTGACGTACAATTTCCAAAGCAATGGCATTGTCGGGAACACGAATTCCTACGGTTGTTTTCTTCTTGAACTCTTTTGGAAGATTGTTATTTCCCGGAAGAATGAAGGTATAAGCGCCTGGCAAAGCCCGTTTTAAAAGTTTAAAAGTAGCCGTGTCAATTTGTTTTACATAATCTGATATATTACTCAAATCAGAACAAACGAAAGAGAAATTGGCTTTTTCTAACTTAATCCCTTTGATTTTTGCAATGCGTTCCAACGCTTTAGTATTGGTAATATCGCAACCCAAACCATAAACCGTATCGGTTGGATAGATTACCAAGCCACCATTTTTCAATACGTCCACTACTTTTTTAATTGCAGCCTCGTTGGGATTGTCTTCGTATATTTTTATGAATTGTGCCATTTGTATTATTTAGGGTTGATAAAAATTAAATTAGTTTTTAATTTGTTGAAAAACTTTAGAAGTATAAAATAACATTGCAATAGCTACCAAATTAATTTTCAAAATAAAAAGTTCACTTTTAGAAGTTATTGCTATTAAAAATTGTGACGGATAGAAATCAAATCCAGTAATTACATCATTTGTCATATCTAAAGTAAAATTTATTCCAATTCCATTAATCGCTGAATAATATAAACCGAATATATTAAAGGCTATGATTTGGATAAATAAAG
>CAIRNC010000225.1 GCA_903879875.1 uncultured Bacteroidota bacterium | reverse complement strand
GTAATCCTATTTGAATATTCAGTAACCTTAAATCCTTGCAAAATTAATAAAAATAATTCAATTACTTTTCAATTTTTTCTAAATCTAATAAAAAACTAAATTCTTTAGCCAGTTCTTTAAGTGCTTCAAAGCGTCCAGACGCTCCACCATGTCCTGCATCCATATTGGTATCCAAATACAATACGTTAGAATCTGTTTTCATTGCACGTAATTTGGCTATCCATTTCGCTGGTTCCCAGTATTGTACTTGCGAATCGTGCAACCCTGTTGAAACATACATGTTGGGATAGTCTTGTGCTTTGATGTTATCGTAAGGCGAATACGATTTCATGTATTTGTAATATTTCAGTTGATTTGGATTGCCCCATTCGTCATATTCTCCTGTGGTTAAAGGAATAGAATCGTCTAACATCGTTGTGACTACATCGACAAAGGGCACTTGAGCAATAATTCCATGATACAATTGTGGCGCACTATTGATAACAGCGCCCATCAACAATCCACCTGCTGAACCTCCTTCGGCATACAAATGTGCAGCAGAAGTATATTTTTCTTGAATTAAAAATTTAGAACAATCAATAAAGTCGGTGAAGGTGTTTTTCTTTTTCAATAACTTTCCATCTTCATACCATTGTCTTCCTAAATCTTCACCTCCACGAATATGAGCGATGGCAAAAACAAACCCGCGATCCAATAAACTCAAGCGTGTTGACGAAAATGTAGCGTCCATGGAATAGCCATAAGAACCATAAGCATATTGCAACAACGGATGACTGCCGTCTTTCTTCAAGCCTTTTTTGTAAACCATTGAAATTGGTATTTTGGTTCCGTCAGTGGCCGTTGCCCAAACCCGCGCTTCGGTATAGTTGTTTTTATCAAATGTGCCGCCTAGCACTTCTTGTTCTTTTTTAATTTCTTTGGTTTTTGTCTTCATATTAAAGTCAATCACTGAAGAAGGCGTATTCATCGATTGGTACCCATAACGTAAAATTTCAGTGTCAAAATCTACGTTTGTAGATGTATAAGCCGTATAAGTTTCACTTTCAAAAGGTAAATAATAGGTTCCGTTCCCACTCCATGGCATGATTTTTATTTTAGTCAAACCGTTGCTGCGCTCTGTAACTACTAAATAGTTAGCAAAAATATCAATATCTTCTAAAAGTACTTCGTTGCGATGTTCAATAATGGGTGTCCAGTTTTCTTTAGATGTGGCTAATTCTGGCGTTTTCATCAACTTGAAGTTGGTTGCTTTATCGGCATTGGTCAAGACATAAAAACTATCGTTATAATGTTCGATACTGTATTCTAAACCCCGTTTTCTTTTTTGAAAAACTTTAAAGACGCCATCGGGTGTGTCAGCTAACAAGGTTCGGAATTCAGATGTTAAAGTGCTTCCGGACTCAATTATCAAATATTTTCTTGATTTTGTTTTGCTAATTTCTACATCAAAAGTGGCGTCTTTTTCATAATAGACCAAAACGTCGGCTTTGGCTTTTGTTCCTACTTTATGCTTCAATATTTTGTCAGATCGCAGGGTGACTTTATCTTGGGTGGCATAAAAAATGGTCTTGTTATCATTGGCCCAAACCACACTTCCTTCGGTATTTGTGATTTTATCCGAAAGGATTTTGCCTGTTGTTAGATTTTTTATCTGAATAGAGAAAATTCTTCTTCCAACAATATCTGTCGAAAAAGCTACCCAATTGTTATCTGGACTAATACTGATTTCGCCCAATTGAAAAAATGATTTGCCTTTGGCTAATTCGTTACAATCAAATAAAATTTCTTCTTTAGCAGAAAG
>CAIRNC010000224.1 GCA_903879875.1 uncultured Bacteroidota bacterium | reverse complement strand
TCGAACTCGCGACAACCAGCTTGGAAGGCTGGAGCTCTACCAACTGAGCTACTTTCGCATTACAACGGTGCAAATATAAGGAATATGTTTTGTTTTTTGCAAGTAAATATTCTAAAAAATAATCATTTTTTTAAAGAATTCCGTCGAAAGAAACGTAAATTATTTATATTGAAATTGTTAACTTTACTATTTCCTAAATAATACTATGAGAAACACTTGTAAAATCAACGCTGAAGCAACCATTCCTGTCCGACATGCCGTGTTGCGAGTAGGAAAACCAGTGTCTAGTTGTATTTTTGAAGGCGATAATTTGCCTACGACCAAACATTTTGGTGTTTTTGAAAACCAAAATTTGGTTGGCGTAATAACGGTTTTAGAAAAAACCAATGCTTTGTTTTTGTCCAAAAAGCAGTTTCAAATTCGAGGCATGGCCGTTTTAAATGAATTTCAACATCAAGGATATGGTTATGATTTGATGCAAATAGCAGAAAAGTACATTCACGATCAACAAGGAAATATAATTTGGCTTAACGCAAGACAATCTGCTGTTACATTTTATGAAAAATTAGGTTACCGCATTATTGGTGATTCCTTTGAAATTATAGACATCGGAACTCATTTTGTAATGTTGAAAGAATGCTAAATAATTATATAACAATTAGCCCCAGAATTATAGTAAATTTGAATTCGATAAAACCCATTCTATGAAACATTGGTTCCTATTTGCCATTCTTATCCTTATTTTCAGCTGTAAAAAGGAGTCTAAGCCAAAAGTGGTGCCTAAAAAACCAGAAATTTCGTTGGCACCTGTCTCTTTTGAAAACAACGGAATTAAAATCGACACTTTATTTCTTTCAAAATTCAATAGTAAAGCGCTATTTAACTTATATCAATCGTTTCATTTTGAAACAGTTTGGCAATCGGCTCATAAAAGAAATTTGCTTTTAGACGTTGTGAAAAAATCGGAAGAAGACGGTTTGAATCCGATTGATTTTAACCTCGGGAAGCTTTATTATTTTGAGAAAAATTATGACAAATTATCTAATAAAAACAAGATACTCTATGATATTTTATTGACTAAAACCTTTCGGAAATACATATCGCAATTGACTAATGGGAGACTAAATCCAAAAGCTTTGTACAAAAACTGGGATTTAAAACCGAATAAAATGATTGCTAATGCTTTATTAATTCGTAGTATTAAAACAGATTCTATGGCTACTTTGTTAGAAAATGCCAAACCCAATCATCTTGTTTACCAACAACTTAAAAATGCATTACTATCGATTGATGTCTATCCTAATGACACCTTAAAAAACATTGAATTTAAAGAAAAAATAGTGCTTAACGACACCAATACTTCTATCGTTTGGGTCAAAAGAAAACTGATGTATTGGAAAGATTTGATTGCAAAAGACTCTCTAAATACAATTTACGATAAATCGACCTTTCGAGCTGTCATTCATTTTCAAAAAAGGCATGGCATTATAGCCGACGGTATAATTGGGCAAAGTACCATCGCAGCACTAAATTATTCAAAAACACAAAGAAAACAACAAATTATCGCCAATTTAGAGCGCTGGAAATGGTTTCCAAAAGATAGAGGGAATCAATATTTGATTATAAATATACCCGATTATAAATTGACGTATGTTAAAAATAATGATACTCTAGCTACTCAAAAAGTAATTGTTGGAAGTGAGAAACGAAGAACGCCTGTCTTAAGTTCGATGTTGAATGCCGCAGTGTTTAACCCAACATGGACCGTGCCTCCCACTATTTTAAGCGAAGATGTGATTCCTGCAACTACAAAAGATTTTGGTTATTTAAAAAGCAAGAACATCACGGTTTATGATAACAAAGGCAAAGAAGTTAACGCAACAAAATGGCAATTGGCAAATGCTAAAAGCTATCGCTATGTACAAAGTCCTGGAAGCTACAACTCATTAGGAATGGTAAAACTAATTTTTCCCAATCGGTTTTCGGTTTATTTGCACGATACTAATCACAGAGGTTTTTTTGACAAAACCAATCGTTCTTTAAGTTCGGGTTGTGTGCGTGTTCAAAACATTTTAAAGTTAACAGAATCCTTACTTGATGATTCCGACAATTATTCTGAAGAAAAAATAGCCGCCATTTTGAAAACAGCGAAATCGAAAAGTATTCCTATTAATCAAAAAATAGAAATTCACCTTCTCTATTGGACTGCTTGGAGCGAAGGAAACACCCTTATTTTCAGAAACGACATTTACAATCTCGATGCGGATTTGTATACTAAATTAAGAAATTAATTTAGGATTTATCGCGTGAACCAATGAAGGATGATAAATATAAAGACACGATTTGTTTTTAATCAAATTGATGATTTCATCCGTTAATTCTATTGGCAAGGCCGGACATCCAAGGCTTCTGCCAAGGCGTTGGTTGTTTTTTATAAAATTTTCAGCTACATAATCGGCGCCATGCATGACTACTCCTCTACTTCGAGCTTTGTCATTTAGCCCTTTTTCGAGTCCATCCAATCGCAAAGAATTTCCGTGTTTTCCAAAATAAATTTCTCCTGTGGCATAGAATCCTAAACTGCTTTTAAAGGAATCGCCCGAATTAGAAAACGAATTAGCAAATTCGTCACCACTGTTTCTTCCATGTGCTACCAGTGAATTGTATAAAACGGTGTTCGTATCAAGGTCAATCACCCATAGTCTTTTGCTGTTTGATGAAAGGCTAAAATCAACGAGTGTAAGTATGTTTTTCTGAATCAATCCACTTTCTTTTAATTCATAAAAACCACTCATGGCATGTGTAAAAGTATTGAAATCAGGCAAGGATAACTGATTTGCATTTAGGTGATTGAAAACATATTCTGCTTCGAGCAACATCTTGGATTTTGCAACGGTATTCGAGGCTAATACGGTTGGTTTTATAGTATTATTTGTCGATGAAGAGACGTTTAAAAATAGCAGAATAACAGCTGTTAGGTTGTAAATCATTGAATTTGTTTAAGTTAAATGTAGTTTCGAGATTGCGAATGTATGTAATTTATTTTATAGTGTCCTACTGCTATTATTTATTTAACACTTTTTAACTTGGTTTTTAGGCAATTGCGTGGATTAGTTTCTGCCAAAATTCTAGACTTTTCTGAGCGAGTAGGTGCGCATTGGAAGTTGGATTGCTGTGCAATATTTACCAAATTATAAACCGGAATATTTAAAGAATGAAATTAAACAACATTTTGAATAATCTCCAAAAATGCTTAAAATC
>CAIRNC010000223.1 GCA_903879875.1 uncultured Bacteroidota bacterium | reverse complement strand
CCATGTATCATTTTGATGTTTAGGAGTTCTGTTTTTAAAAGTAAATAAGCACCAAATACTTGCATTTTTATTATAACCAATATTTAAATTGGTATTGATAAAGAAGGGTATAAATGATTTTTTTTTTAAATCTTCTTGTTTCCAAGTAGAAGTTTTATCGACCGCATATTTAGATTTTATATCAATAAAATTATTGCCATTGGAGGCAAAGGCAAGGTTAGTAACCCAAAAAAAACTAAGAAAATAAATTATTTTCATTGGCGAATTTTATGAGACTACTATTATTGCTAATTTCTAACTTTCTGTTGATATTTTTACGGTGAGTGTCAACTGTGTTTTTTGTTATAAATAAAAGTGCTGCTATCTCTCTACTGGTTTTTCCTTCAACAATATATTTAATAATTTCTTTTTCTTGTTTAGATAACCTAAATTTAAAAACAAGAGATTCATCTTTAGAAACAAAAACATTTGATTTCTTATAACTGCTTTTATTGGTGTAAAATGGAAAATTATTATCTAATTCAATTACATCTATAAGTTCATCGGAAGTTGTTTCTTTTCTTAAAAACGCATTAATGCCTATTTTTTCAGCTTTTTTAATTAAGAAATCTTCATAATATGCTGTTAAGATGATGATTTTAGCCTCTTTTAATTTCTCTTTTAATTCTTCTATCAATACAAAACCATCAACACTGTCAATATTTAAATCACAAATAAAAACATCGACTTTGTTTTGCAAAATATAGCGTTTACAGGATTGTGTATCTTTAAATGTAACTACATCATAATCTGACCCAAAATTTTTCAAAATTTCAGATAATCCATTTAAAAACAGAATGTGGTCATCACAAATGACAATATGTTTAGGCATAAATATCCTGATTTTCCTATATTACAATTTATAAATGTACATAATTTCTTAATTTAAAATCTAGCATTAACAAAAGCTATGAGTCAAAGGAATAATTACACGTTTCTATATGTTGAATTAATCATCCATATGCAATTCAATGAAACCTCATTTTTTAATGAAACTTTTAATCATTAATTAAAAACTTCAACCCCTTTTCGGTGCTGATCTTTAGGAAATATAGTCCAATAGTTAACTTAGGCAATTCAATTTCATTACTATTTATTTTTCCTTCAAGTACTTTTTTACCGTTAAAATCAAAAATAACGTATTCTTTATCTAAGATTGTTTCTATATTTTCAAATACTATTTTTGAATTGGAATTAAAAAATTGGATAGGTGATTTGTAATTTTCTGTAATTGATAACGTAGATTGATTCTCTACCGCTCCAATATCAACACCGTTTCCAACTAATCTTGAATTACCATAAACATCAGTATCTGTTGCTGTCCAAGAATTATTAGAATTTGGTAAATTTAAAAGTAAATTGTAACTCGAATCAATTCCAAGGCTCGTTGATTGTAGTTTAAAATCTTCAGTGTCTTGAGTAGTATTTGTGAATAATGGATTTACATCTAAATTATTACCATCATTGGTGCCAAAATTTGTATTCCAAACCGCACTTCCTCCACTCCCTTGAATTATAGAATTTCTAACATGAATGTTTGAAATCGTAAAAAATTCTCTAAACCAATTGGGACTTGAAGGAGAAGTATTTCCATAAATAATAGAATTATACAATTTCATATACATATTATCCGGACTCACTGAACAATAAAATGCACCACCTTTAGTAGAGGCATTATTTCCATAGAAAGTAGAATTAATGCAATTAAAATAAGAATTACTAACACTATAAATAGCCCCACCATTTACAGCAAAATTCTTATAGACTAGTGTATTATACATAGTTACAATACAATAATCGGATAAGTAAAATGCACCTCCAGAATTTGAAGCCGTATTATTAAATATTTTACAATTTAAAAAAACGGAATTGCAATTGTTGTTGGTATAAGAAACACCACCATAAGAACCTTGATTATTGCTAAAAGTACATCCTGTTACTTTCATAACACTACTATTTAAACTAGATAAAACACCTGAACCTCGGTTAGAAGTGAAACTGCTGTTAAGAATAGTTACTAAAGTACCATCATTAGCATGAATGGAATTTCCATAAGAAGCAAAATTATAAGTAAAAGTACAATTTTCAATTTTTGGAAAACAGGCTCCTTTATTACAAAAACCACCTCCAAAACTTCCTGAATTATTATTAAAAACCGTATTTTTAACAACTAAATTTGAAGCTATATTATAAATTCCCCCAGCATTTGCAGTGGTTAATGAATACGTATTATAAGTATAGGTAGCTGTACCATCGGCATTGCCTCCAAAAAATTTCACGCCATCAATTAAAGCAACATTACTTAAGCCATAGGCCACCATAATTGT
>CAIRNC010000222.1 GCA_903879875.1 uncultured Bacteroidota bacterium | reverse complement strand
TTTGAAAGAACAAACATTGCTGATGCACAAATCATCGAACCAACACATATTCCATTCAATACATTCAAAGATCCTTACATTTTAGATTTATTGGGTTTGCAAAATACTTTTCTAGAAAAGGATTTAGAAGATGCAATATTACACGATTTAGAAACTTTTATACTGGAACTAGGCAAAGGTTTTACGTTTGTAGAAAGACAAAAACGAATGATTATAGATGGCGAAGATTTCAATTTAGATTTACTTTTCTACCACCGTAAACTAAAACGATTAGTTGCCATAGAATTAAAATTAGGAAAATTCCAAGCCAAACACAAAGGACAAATGGAGTTATACCTCAAATGGTTAGACAAATACGAAAAACAAGAAGGTGAAAACACGCCAATAGGATTAATACTTTGTGCCGAAAGCAGCAGAGAACAAATTGAACTACTCGAAATGCATAAAGACGGAATAATGGTTGCCGAATATTGGACAGACTTACCTCCAAAAAAGCAGTTCGAAGAAAAAATACACTTGCTTTTAACCGAAGCCAAAGAAAGAATAGAAAGAAAAAAGTTGATTTAAAAATTTGATAACAAGCAAGTCAATACAAATTATACCTTCCAACCGAAAAACAATTATTAAGCCTAATGAATTCCCCAATGATACCCGATAATAACCATTGCCATAGTGTCCAATTCACAATAACGTAATAACTGATGTTTTAACTCAGACTTTTGATTATTGTTTATACTATTATCAAACAGTATTTTATTATAAGCTCTCATCGCAGCAGTACCTCCTTTTACAATTTCTTCATCTGTGTTTTCAAAGTCTATACCGGCAGTTAAAGTATCGTAAGGATCAATAATAACACCTTCAAAATCTTTAGCAACATACTGACTAAAATATGGGATAGAATGTAAATATGAATTGTTATTCCAAATGGCTGGAAGTACTTTTTTTATGGAGGTTTTGCCTTTCATTTCTGGATGAAAATAGTGGTTCAAAGTTAGTTTATTCATATCAACCAACCTACCTTGTCTATTCAATTCTTTATCTGTAGTAATACCTATTAACCATTCATAAAGTTCATTATTTTCATAATCGAAAATCTCCATTTGTTTAGAAATAGTTCGTAAAACAGTATTTTCATGTGTAGCCCACATAAAAGGTGTTCCTGTAGTTCCGATTTGTTTTTTTAAAGCTAAGGCAAATTCAAAATTAGGAAAACAATTTATGTTTTCTTGAAACCATTCCGAATGAATTGGATCAGCTCCGGGATAATTAATGGTATGGCAACTCCATTGAAAGGAAATTAACTCATAAGGTCGCATACCTTCATAAAATGGAAGTGCTCCAGTGTAGGTTTCAAAATCAATAAAATGCAAAGGGTATTCATAAGAATTTGACAAAACTTTTAATTCATCTGAAATCCACTCTTCTTTGGTTTTTGTATATTGTATTTGAATAATTTGTCTTTGTGCTCTTGAACTAATTTCTCCTTTTGTTGTTTTCAATCTTTCAAAATCAACATCATAAAGAGATGTTTTATTTTTTGAAATTAATTCATCCAAATAAAATCCTTTTGTGTAATGACCAACAGAACCTCCGTGATACAAATCAAATACATGGGGTTTTGTATTTGCTTTATTACCCCAACATTCAACATATCCATTTGGTAAAACTTCTCCAGAATTGAATTCACAGGATTTGCATTTTTTTGATATGCAATAATCTGATTCCAAAATTCCATTTTCTAAAATTCTTACAAATTGATTGGCACTAGCGGTAATACTAGGTTGGATTTCTAGTACTTTTTGAGTTACATCTAAATAATCTAAAATACCTTCATTTAATAGTTGTTCTACATAAGCAGCTTTATTGACATCATTTTCATAATGAAAAACCACTTCGGGTTTATTAAACTTTGGCTTTAGCTGAGCTGGTAATTCCTCTATGTCAATTAGAGTGTTATTACTTTTTTCATTTTTAATAGAAAACCAACCAGCCAGGCCATCAATAGTTGTACGTTTCGATTTATCAGGTGTTAATAAAAAACATTGAACAGAATAGTTAGGAAAGCATTCATGGAATACATGATATTGATAGGCAACGTCTTCTATGTATTTCTTAAGTTTTTTAACACTATCTGCAGGAGTGTCCTCGCTATTATGTGATTTGGCTTTAACCTCAATAATTTGAATAGTATTACCTTGTTTTACCAAAATGTCTATTCTACACAATTTTTGGTTGGTAGTCATTATGGCTGGCTCGAAAAGAACTGCATTTTCATGTTGTAAATAATCGAGTGTTTTTTGAACAGCTTCAGATGTATTTCCTGTAATTTCTATTCCATCAGGATAAAGCAAAGTAGCCATAGTTCCTACTACATAACCTCCTTGAGCCAACATCTCCATATATTCATTGGTATCATTGGTAGTAGGGTAACCTTGTTTTTTATAGATTAGCTTTTTAGTACAATCGGAAGCTAATTGAAAATCTGATTTAGAAAGTGTAGCCATATTGTTAATTTATAATTTTATAAAATGGGCACATAAGAGGGCGGCCGCCTTCTAATCCCCAACTAACATGACAAATGAATTTAACATTAAATTGTTCTTGAATTGATTTTGGATAGTTTCCTAGGTAAAATTGTACACCTAAATCATTTAAGGAAAAAGGCCCATTGCCAGCCATACCACCCGCATGACAAGCGACATCAATCTTTAAATTTTGATTAAGTAGTATACTTTCAAATTCACTATCATCAATTGAAATATAAAAGCAATATACTTTGATATTATTAATGGAATAACTGACCAATTTTGCAGAATAACCATTAGAAAAAGTTAGCCCTCTTCCTATACAATGTCCTTGTCTGATTAATTCCTCATATTGAAAAACACTACTAATGCCATCCTCAAAATTTAAATTCAAATCAAAATATCCTATATCATGAATACCTTCAAAATTATAATTGTTATCGGTAAAAAAATAAACATTAATACTTTGATTGTCTAATACATTACTGTTTAATAAACTATCACGAGTACCATTAATAAAATAATCTAATAGCTTCGTGTCCAAACCAGCTGATCCATACCAACAGGTTTTGAAACTATCTTCCTTAAAATTATTAATAAACTTTTTAGGTAGTTTTGAAAAAAGCTGCTGTAATTGAATAATATTCATAAACCTAATGCTAATTTTATTAGTTCTAATTTTGGGTTGTTACTCCCACCAATTGTGTTCGCTTTATGTCTTGGAATAATAGTATTTTCCAAAACACCTGAATAAGATGAATTACAATTTAATTGTCTTAAAGAATTTGAAAAATCAACTCCTCTTAAAGATATTTCATTTTTAGGATTTGAAAAATAATTAAATATAGGTAAAGATGTCAATTGCGGCATCATTAAAGCAATTTTTAAATTTGGATCTACTGTTATATTATCTTTTTCTAATATTTCTTCTAAAAATAAAATTGCGATTTTCATTCTAAATACTGGATAATTTAATTCTTCAGCAGCATAATTAATTTTTGCCTTCATTAATATTTCACGATAACTAACATTATTTTTATGTTTCGTGTTTAAATTAAAACCAGAATCAGACAAACCATTAAATAATTGATAAATATCCAAAAATACAATACCTTCACTAGACCAACCTTTTAATCTTTCTTCACCTAATTCAATACCAAATGCTTCACTTATATATTTCACATACCCACCATTTCCATCTTTATTATAAACATAAGTTCCCCATTTAAGTGGATTTTCACCTAATATCAAATATTTAACATTCTTAATT
>CAIRNC010000221.1 GCA_903879875.1 uncultured Bacteroidota bacterium | reverse complement strand
AATATTTCTCAAGCTATAGGGGTTATCGAAGCCGAAATGGAAGCAACTCCAGAGCGCGATGAAATATTAGATTTTATCAGAAATTCATCACGTGGGGTGATGAAAGGATATACAGGAAATTATTAAAAAGCAATAAGTCTTATGCTATAAGCATTTGACAAAAAACAATAAATTAACAAACACGATAAGGCTTAAATCATTTTGTCTATCGATTAAATCAAAAAAAATGGCATCTACATCAGATATTAAAAACGGATTGTGCATAAAATTCAACAATGATATTTATAAAATCATTGAATTTCTTCATGTTAAACCAGGTAAAGGTCCTGCTTTCGTGAGAACAAAATTAAAAAGTTTAACTAACGGAAAAGTATTAGATAATACTTTTTCTGCCGGTCATAAAATTGATGAAGTTCGAGTTGAAAACCATAAATTTCAGTTTTTATATCCAGAAGGGGATTTATTTCATTTTATGAATGTAGAGTCTTTTGAACAAATTTCTTTGAATAAAAACATTTTAGATTCTCCAGAACTATTAAAAGAAGGCGAAAATGTAATGGTTAGTATTAATACGGAAACCGATTTACCTCTTTCAGTAGATATGCCAGCATCGGTAGTTTTAGAAGTTACTTATGCAGAGCCAGGAATAAAAGGAAATACCGCTACAAATGCTACAAAATCAGCAACTGTTGAAACTGGAGCGATGGTAAATGTACCTTTGTTTATTAACGAAGGCGATAAAATTAAAATCGATACCACAACGGGTAATTACATGGAACGTGTAAAAGAATAAAGCTTTTGTTGGTTTTGTTTAATAACATAGCAAATGAAATTTAAAAAGGCATTAACATTACTAGAAATCGCAAAAATAATTGATTGTGAATATGTGGGAAGTGATACTTTCCCTGTATTTGGAATGAATGTAATTCATCTTGCTGAGGACGGTGACATTGTCTTTGTAGATCATCCAAAATACTATGATAAGGCTTTAAAATGTGCGGCTTCAGTAATTATTATTAACAAAGAAGTGGTTTGTCCGGAAGGCAAAGCATTGTTAATCTCGAATGACCCTTTTGGAGATTTCAATAAATTAACAAATTACTTTAGCCCATTTACATCTGCCAAGAAAGCCATTTCAACCACATCAAAAATTGGTACGGCTACTATTGTTCAACCAAATTGCTTTATTGGTAATTATGTTGAAATTGGTGCAAATTGTCTGATTCATGCTAATGTTTCCATATATGACTATACGGTTATAGGCGATAATGTTGAAGTACAATCAGGAACCGTTTTAGGCGCTGAGGCTTTTTATTATAAGAAAAATTCAAGAGGATTTAGAAAATTACAATCTGGAGGTAGAGTCGTTATCGAAAACAATGTTGATATTGGAGCACTTTGCACCATAGACAGAGGCATAACGGGTGACACTACAATTGGAGAGGGAACAAAAATTGACAATCAAGTGCATGTTGGACATGATACAATAATTGGAAAGCGATGTCTCATAGCCTCTCAAACAGGAATTTCAGGATGTGTTACTATTGAAGACGATGTGACGCTGTGGGGGCAAGTTGGCACAACAAGTGGCATAACTATCGGAAAAGGTGCAATCATTCTTGGACAAAGCGGTGTTACAAAATCGGTTGCTGGAGGAAAAACATATTTTGGAAGTCCAATTGAAGAATCACGAGAAAAATTAAAACAATTGGCCAACATAAAAAAGATTCCAGAACTACTTAGTAAATTAAAATAAAATGAATACTAAAAAAATAATTCAAGATTTTTATAAATCGGATGCTTTAATAAATCCTATTGAAATGAAGGAATTCATTCATCCTGACGTATTGATTGAATGGAACAGTAGTAAAGGTTTTATACAGATGAAATATGACGATATTTTAGCTTTTACGACAACTATGAGCAAAGCTTATATTCGTACAAAAGTTAGAATAAGTCACTTACTGCAAGATGGAAATATGGTAACAGTTCGCTTTTCCCATTTTGCTAAAACCATTGAAAATCCTAGAGAAGAAATGCTTTTAGCCCATTTTATTGCAATATTTGAAATTAAAGACAATAAAATCTATCGCGGCTATCAGATAAGTCAAATTTCTTAAAGATGTTATCTTTTGGAAAAATTACATCTTACCCAAAAGAAGTAATTGTTATCAAAATGTCGAGCTTGGCTTGGTTGGCTTCCAAGTGTATCAGTTGGAAACTTTGGCTATCCGATCGTCTTTTTCCATTGATTCCCCCTTTTGAATTTTCTCCTGTTTTACCTCATTTTGTCTCTGCTTTTTTGTTTGCTACTTCGCTTTTAGGGTTATGTGCCTTATTGTTTTTTAGGCCAAATAAAATAATTATTTTAGGAGTTATTTTACTTGAAATAAGTTCCTGCCTTTTGGATCAGATGCGATGGCAGCCCTGGGAATATCAATATTTGTTGACTTTTGTACTTTTTCTACTTTATAAAAGTAATACCAAACAATTTTTAGATTTGATTGGGTTAATATTTATTGCTACATACGTTTTCAGTGGGTTGCATAAATTTAATGGAGGATTTCTATACACCGTTTGGGACAATTTTATTTTAAAACATATTTTACATCTGTCCAATACTTTAATAGTTCAAAAGGGATTGCATTATATGGGGTTATTGCTCTCGATTATTGAACTTATTCTAGGGCTAGGTCTTTTGTTTTTAAAGAACAGAAAAAAGGTTGCCGTTTTTATAATCATTATGCATTTGGTGCTACTTTCCATTTTAGGTCCATCAGGTGCCAATCATAATGAAGTGGTTTGGCCTTGGAATATGGCAATGATAGGTTTGGTTTGGTTTTTATTTTACAAAGAAAACTGCAGTCCTGTTACATTTTACTTTTTTAAGAATAAATTAAATTTTTCTATGCTAGTTTTAGTAGGGGTGCTACCTTTTTTTAATTTTATAGGATATTGGGATAATTATTTGTCATTCAATTTGTATTCTGGAGATGTAAAAGAAGTCATAATTTGTGTAAAAAATTTAGACAAATATCCGGAGTTGAAAGCATTTGTTTTAAAAAATAACCCCCATCAATATTGCAAAGACTATGATGCTTTAAGTCCAAATAAATGGTCGTTTTCGGAATTAAAAGTACCCATGTATGCACAAACAAGAACCTTTTATAAGCTAAAAAAGGAGTGGAATAGAAAATACCCAAATACAGACCCTACTTTTATCATTTATGCTTATCCATACAATGAAGAGGATGCAATTAAAATTCCTTAAAATTTTTAAACAAAAATCATTAAAAGTAGATTTCAAAACCTTACTTTTGCATAAAAATTAAAGAAAAGCAATTAAATATACATAATTATGAGTGTTTTAGTCAATAAAGATTCAAAAATAATTGTTCAAGGATTTACAGGAAGTGAAGGTACTTTTCACGCTTCTCAAATGATTGAATATGGAACAAATGTGGTAGGTGGTGTAACTCCGGGTAAAGGAGGTTCAACACATTTAGACCGACCTGTTTTCAATACCGTGAAAGACGCAGTTGACCAAGCAGGTGCTGACACTACCATTATTTTTGTACCACCCGCTTTTGCAGCGGATGCTATTATGGAAGCTGCCGATGCAGGTATCAAAGTAATCATTACTATTACCGAAGGTATTCCAGTAGCAGATATGATTAAAGCGTATCAATATATCAAAGGAAAAGACTGTCGATTGATTGGACCAAACTGTCCAGGAGTAATAACTCCAGGTGAAGCTAAAGTAGGTATCATGCCTGGTTTTGTATTCAAAAAAGGAACGGTTGGAATTGTTTCAAAATCTGGAACATTAACCTATGAAGCGGCGGACCAAGTGGTAAAACAAGGTTTAGGAATTACAACAGCTATTGGAATTGGTGGAGATCCAATTATTGGAACAACGACAAAAGAAGCAGTTGAATTGTTGATGAATGACCCAGAAACCAATTGTATTGTTATGATTGGTGAAATTGGTGGTCAATTGGAAGCTGATGCAGCCAAATGGATTAAAGCCGATGGTAATCGCAAACCAGTAGTAGGTTTTATTGCTGGCGAAACTGCACCAAAAGGAAGAACCATGGGACATGCAGGTGCTATTGTAGGTGGAGCAGACGATACTGCCGAAGCCAAAAAACGCATCATGAGAGAATGTGGTATTCACGTAGTAGATTCTCCTGCCGAAATCGGAAAAAAAGTAAAAGAAGTTTTAGGATAATTTCTAAATAATAAGTCTATCAAAGCTCCGCATTTGTGGAGCTTTTTTAATAATAACAAAAAGCAAAGGCATTATGTACAAAGAATTAAAAAAATTCAAATCCCAAAATAGTTTTTCTCTAACAATCGAAAATAATTTAGAAGAAGTTTGCAACGCGCCCGAATCTGCAAGTGGTGTTTTTCTAGTTTATGCTGTTGATGGCGAAGCCAAAGAATTGATTATGGTAGGTTCAACCGGAACCATTCAAAATGATGGCACACTGAAAAGTAAAAACGGCGGTTTGTTTGACAAAATTGTAAACGGTCATCAGTTTGCAAAAACAGGCAGAAAATATTCATGGCCTGCACAAATGAAACTCGAAAATATCGAAAGACTTGAAGTATATTGGTATGAAACTTTCAACCAAAAAAACAAAGTAATTCCCACTTTTGTCGAAGGACAAATGCTACAAAATTACTT
>CAIRNC010000220.1 GCA_903879875.1 uncultured Bacteroidota bacterium | reverse complement strand
GTTGCAAAACCAAAAGTCAAAAAAATTGCTTTTCAAAGAATTAAAAAAATTGGCTACAGCACGGTTGAAGGCAAGATTATCCGAAAAATAAACATCACTACGCTGGATCCGTTTGGCTATTCGGCTACGGATACTACGGCTAAACCTACTCAATTTGCCTTGCATGCGGGCAACTTTTTGCATACTAAAACGCGTGTTTTAGCCATTGGTAATTTGCTATTAATTAAAAAAAATACGCCACTAGACTCTCTTTTGGTCAAAGAATCGGAGCGTTTGATACGAAGTCAAAGGTACATCAGTACGGTAGTGATTAGCACGCAATTGATTGCTAAAGATTCTGTAGATGTTTCTGTTCGGGTTTTGGATTCATGGACTTTGATTCCTGATTTTGCTATTTCGGGTACGCGCTCGTCTTATTATTTGACTGACAAAAACTTTTTGGGAACGGGTCATGAGTTTTCGAATTCTTACATCCAAAGTTTTGCTGACCATCAATCGGCATACAGTTCACGATATACGGTACCCAATATTATGAATACTTTTATCCGAACAACGCTGAATTATGACAAAGGTTTGGATGGCACTTACAACAAATTCGTCAAAGTAGAAAGGCCCTTTTTTTCGGTCATGGCGCGTTGGGGTGCAGGTATTTATTTTGAGCAGCAATATGGAAATGTTTCCGCTATAAATGCCAATCAGGTAATGGAAATTCAAAAATTCAAGTCGAATGCTCAGGATTATTGGGCTGGTTGTTCTTTCTCTATTTTTAAAGAAAATGCGGCTTTCACTAAGCATACCAATTTTATAACTTCGGCACGATATTTCACAAAAAATTATATTCAAAAACCACAATTTGTAATCGATAGTTTGGGGATTTATCTTCCAGAAAAGCTCTATTTAGCCAGTTTTGGCATTGCTTCCAAAAAATATATTGAAGACAAATATGTGTTTAATTTTAATATTGTTGAAGATATTCCAACAGGTTTTGTTTATAGTGTAACCAGCGGAATTCAGAATAAAAACAATGCCAATCGGTTGTATGTTGGAGCCAATGTGGCATTGGGAAATTATTTTGATTTTGGTTATTTGACGGCAAATATGGAGTATGGCACTTTTTTTAAAGATACCAAAAGTGTTCAAAGTGCCATTGTGTTTAATATGGTTTATTTCACCAATTTGTTGGAAACCAAAATGTGGAAATTTCGACAATTTATAAAACCAGAATTGGTTATCGGCAACAACCGATTGAATAGCCTTTCGGATAAAATTAGTCTCAACGGCGAAACTGGCATTCAGGGTTTTGAAAGCCCAACTCTATTTGGAACTAAAAAGATAATAGTTACTTTTCAAACGCAAGTCTATTCGCCTTGGCGTGTTTATGGCTTTCGATTGAATCCTTATTTTAGTTATTCAATGGGAATGTTGGGTCAAGAATCGGAATCGTTTATGCGAAGTAAAGTCTACTCGCAGTTGAGTTTAGGACTTATAGTCAGTAATGACTATTTGGTGTTTGATTCTTTTCAATTCTCGTTTTCATTTTACCCCATTTTTCCCGAAGATGGAGGTTCGATGTTTAAATCCAATGCAATAAGAACCTATGATTTTGGGTTGCAAAACTATGATATTTCAAAACCAATTATTGTAAACTATAAGTAAAAGAAGTTTTCTAACTCTTGTCTTTTCGTTTTTTGTCTCTGGTTTTCAACATATTTCTGTTGACGGAACCGTGGGTTTTCTTTTTGGTTTTTGAAGGCCCACCTAAATTCACTTTTTTGTTCTTTTTCGATTTTTCTTGAAAAGCACCATCACCATCTAGTTTTGGTTTTTTCATTAAGAATTTAATAGGTTGTTTGTCTTTTTCAGGACCAATTAATTTCAAGGAAATTTCTACTTCTGAAGGAAAAGATTCAATAGCCAATTCTCTATTCATCAACAACTCAATTTCAATTTTGAATTCTTCTTCTCTTGGCGTAAAAAAGCTAATGGCAGTACCGGTGGCATCGGCACGACCCGTTCTACCAATTCGGTGCATATACAATTCGGGATATTCGGGTATTTCAAAATTGATTACATGAGTAATATCAGAAATATCCAAACCTCTTGCCATAATATCAGTAGTGATAATGCCTCGTAGGTTGCCTTCTTGAAAGGAAGCCATCGTGCTCAAACGATAATTCTGTGATTTATTAGAGTGAATAACGCCAAATTGACCTTCAAAAGTTTCTTCTATACTTTCGTGGAGCATATCAGAAATCTTTTTGTTGTTGACAAAAATCAAAACACGACTCATGCTTTCGTTAGTAGCAAGCAAATGTTTCAACAAGTTAATTTTGGTATTAAAATTCGGAACTTGATAAGTAATTTGTGTGATATTTTCTAAAGGTGTTCCTGATGCTGCTAAACTTACTTCTTCTGGAAAATCGAAAAAATCATTCAAAATAGCATCTACTTCATCCGTCATGGTAGCCGAAAAAAGAATGTTTTGTCGTTTGGTTCGCATCATCGCCAAAATAGAAGTCAACTGAACACGGAACCCCAAATTAAGCATTTCGTCAAATTCGTCAATGACCAATTTGGCAGTTTCGTCAAAACGAATCACATTGTCCAAAGCTAAATCCATTACTCGACCAGGGGTACCAACAAGTATATCTATTCCTTGATAAACAGCTGTTTTCTGGGTGTTGATATTTACGCCTCCATAAATTCCCAAAGAACGAACCGACATGTATTTGGTCAATTTTTCTACTTCTTCCACCACCTGAACGACTAATTCCCGAGTAGGTACTAGAATTACAATTTTTGGTGTATGGCTTGGGGTAAACTTATAAAGTTTTAGCAACGGTAGGAGGTAGGCAAAAGTTTTTCCAGTTCCTGTTTGTGCAATTCCCATCATATCACGCCCCGACATAATTACAGCAAAAGATTTTTCCTGAATTGGAGTTGGAGTGGTAAATCCTAAATCATCTATGGCTTTTTGGACTGATTTTGGAAGGTTGAATTGCTCGAAAGTAGTCATTTGTATCTATTTTCGGCAAAGATAGGTTTTTTAGATGGGAGAATGAAGTTTGACAATTTTAGATTTCAATTATCAACTCAAATTGTGATTTTTGCGAAGGCAATAAAAGCGGTATTAAAAGCAATCGCAGTTAAAAATTTAGGATTATAACTGCGATTGTAATATTGAAATTTATACTTTAACGGTCCAGCCAAAAGTATCATCAGCTAATTTATACTGAATTTTTGTAAGCTTATCTTTTAATTGTATTGCAATTGGATTTTCTAATTTAGGAAGTTCATAATAAACATCTTGGTAGGAAAAACCTACGATAGGCGTTACAACTGCTGCCGTTCCCGAACCAAAAACTTCTTTTAAAGTTCCATTTTTTGCGGCTTCAATAATTTCTTCGACAAGCACCGAACGAATTTCTACTTCAATGCCGTCTCTTTTGGCAATATCGATTAGACTTTTACGGGTAATTCCATCCAAAATTCTTTCGCTAGTTGGTGCGGTAAAAATGGTGTCGTTAATTCTAAAGAACACATTCATTGTACCCGCTTCTTCTAGTTTGGTATGCGTAGCGTCATCCGTCCAAATGATTTGTTGAAAACCACTTTCATTGGCTAATTTTGTTGGATAAAATTGAGCAGAATAATTTCCAGCGGCTTTTGCAGCACCAATTCCACCATTTGCGGCGCGACTGTAATGCTCTGCAATAATAACTTTTACTTCACCCGAATAGTAGGATCGTGCAGGAGAAAGAATAATCATAAATCGATATTGGGTTGAAGGCGCTGC
>CAIRNC010000219.1 GCA_903879875.1 uncultured Bacteroidota bacterium | reverse complement strand
TGCCCTCAATAACCCCAAAAAAGGGATTGTAATAATACTCATAAAAGAAATTAATCCAACTACATTTAAAATAATTCTTGTGTCTTCTAATTTACCTTCAGGAATATTTAAAATATTTTCAATAAAAAAATTACTAATAATTGTAATAATCAAAAATAAAATTAAGCCATACAAAAAATGTATTACTAAAGCAGATGAAAAAACTTTGTTTAGTTTTTCAAAATCTTTTTTGCCTATTGCAAAAGCAGTATACCTCTGAGTTGAATTGGATAATGACCAATTTAATACCGCCAACATTCCAACAAAACCTAAAGTAATTGTATATAAACCATAATCCTTGACTCCTAAAGCGTTTAAAATAATTGGAGTAGTAATTAATGATAAACCGGCAGCAAAAAAACGTTGTGAATAAATAATAACCGTATTTATTAATGCCCTGTTTGATGCGCTTGAATTATGTAAACCTTTTATTTTTTTAAACATTCCGAAGGATATATACCTAATTATTATTGAATAAAATCTAAACTAAATCGAGTGCCTTTTTCAATATTTGCATTTATTTTTTTTCCTAAAATGTCTTTATAATGTTTTGGGTGCAATCCAAAACCTGGTCGAATTGATTTCACATTATCAGCATTTATGATGTCACCTTCATTCATATCTTTAACTACATAAAGTGATCTGGAAAAATTTCTTGCCATCAACTGATTTTCGGTCAATTCATAATCAACCACGCCAATAGCACTTTCTGCTTCTCTAATTCCTTTTACCATTGCTGTAAACTCCACTTCATTCATTGAAAAAGAAGCATCTGGTCCTCCAATTTCTTTATCTAGAATAAAATGTTTTTCAATTATTTTAGCTCCCATAATTGTTGCAACAATAGGAACAGTACTACCAATTGTATGATCCGATAAACCACTAATAACATTAAAACGTTCGGCGAAATCTTTTACCATTAACATATTTGCATCTTCAATTGGAGCTGGATAATTTGTAGTACATTTTAACAATGCCACATCTTTATTACCCATTCTATAACAAGCGTCTAATGCCAATTCAATGTCTTCTAGACTTGCTATTCCGGTAGAGATAATAATAGGTTTACCTTTAGAGGCCACTAATTCAATTAAAGGAATATCAGTGATTTCTAAAGATGCAATTTTATATGCTGGAGCATTTAACCCTTCTAAAAGAGCTACGGCTGTAGCGTCAAATGGAGATGAGAAACAAACCAAACCTTCTTCTTTAGCAACTCTAAATAATTCTTCATGCCATTCCCAAGGTGTATAGGCTTCTTTATATAAATCATGCAGGTTTTTTCCTTCCCAAATTGTACCTTTAATCATAAAATCCTCTTTCCTTGAATCTAAGGTAATGGTATCGGCTGTATAGGTTTGAAGTTTAATACAATCTGCTCCAGCTCGTTTAGCCGCTTTAATTGTTTCAATTGCTACTTCAATACTTCCGTTATGATTTGCAGATAATTCCGCAATAATAAAAACTTTACTCTCATTATTAATTGAAAAAGTATCTATTTTCATGTATTTTTTAATTTAAAAAAATTAACACCTAATAATTTAATCATCAGCATTTTAATTTTAACTATTTATTTTTTCTTAAAGTTTGTAATAATTCATATTTAAAATCTCGATAAGTAGTAGGAAGTTTTAACCAATCTTCACGACATAACTCAGAAACACTATATGATGGATACGTTGCAATTGTTTTAAAACCAAATTTTGGAATTATAGTATGAGAAAAATTATTTTCTTCAAATATTTCACAACCAGCTTTTTCAATTTTAAACGTTTCAAATGCTAATCTGATACTTTCAAACTCTAATTCTACTCCAAGTCCACTACCAATTA
>CAIRNC010000218.1 GCA_903879875.1 uncultured Bacteroidota bacterium | reverse complement strand
CAGGAGTTTCAGCAACATGGTCTGCTAATATACTTACTGTAAGTGGTACTCCTACTCAAAGCGGTACTTTTAACTATTCCATTCCATTAACTGGAGGATGTGGAACTGTAAATGCTACAGGTACAATTACTGTTAGTGCTGCTGCAGTGGCAGGAACAATTACTGGGACTGGAACAGTATGTACAGGAACTAATTCCACTACATTGACACTTAGTGGCAGTACAGGTTCTAGGCAATGGCAATCAGCAACTTCTCTAGGAGGAACTTATACTAACATTAGTGGTGCAACGGCGACTACTTATGTAGCAGTAAATTTAACTGCAACAACCTATTATCGAGTTGTACTTACTAATGGAACTTGTTCATTAACAACTACACCTTTTACGTTAACAGTAAGTCCAGTATCAGTAGCGGGTACAATATCTGGTGGAACTACAGTTTGTACTGGAACAAACAGCACTTTGTTAACTTTAGGTTCAAATACAGGAACAGTACAATGGCAATCAGCATCGGCACTGGCAGGTACTTACACTAATATTGCAGGAGCAACGAGTCAAACCTATTCAGCAACTAATCTTACTGCAAACACCTATTATAAAGCAGTAGTAACAAGTGGCACATGTGCTTCAGCAACTACTGCAACAGCAGCTTCAATAATAGTAAGCCAAGCATCGGTTGGAGGAACAGTATCATCGAATCAAACCTTATGTACCGCATCTGCACCTGCCAATTTAACCCTTTCAAGTCAAACGGGTAGTGTAGTAAAATGGCAAAAATCGGCTACTTCGGATTTTGCAACAGCAATAGATATTGCTAGTACTTCTTCAACTCTAACAAGTGCTACTATTGGTTCCATTAGTACAACCACATATTTTAGAGCAGTGGTTCAAAATGGTGTTTGTTCAACCACAAATTCGAACTTTGTTACAATTGATTTTGTAACGTATGGTGGAACAGTTTCGGGTACTGCAAATGTATGTTCTGGTACTCAAGCAACGGATTTAACGTTAACAGGTTATTCTGGAAGTATTGTAAAATGGCAAAAATCGACAACTCTAGACTTTGCGTCACCAACAGATATTGTCTCTACTTCAGCAACTTTGGCTGGAACTACCATTGGAAATATTTCTGCTACCACTTATTTCAGAGCAGTTATTTTACACGCAATTTGTGGAAATATTTATTCTACTATTGCGTCAATGAATATAACAACCACTACATGGAATGGAACTAGTTGGGATAATGGAGTGCCGAATGCTACTACACGTACTATTATGACTGGAAATTACACGTCTCCTGCTAATGGAGCAACTGACAATCTTTACATGTGTAATCTTACAGTTACCAATGGTGCAGTAGTAAATGTGCTTTATGGAGACAATTTTATTGTTACCAACGAAGTTACTGTTGTTCCAGGTTCATCATTAACTTTTGAGAGCAATGCCAATTTGGTTCAAATCAATAACGTTGCGGATTCAGGAAATATTATAGTAAAAAGAAATACCAATTTTCAAAAACGTATGGATTATGTATTATGGTCTACGCCAGTTGTAGGTCAAAATCTAAAAGCCTTCTCTCCACTTACTTTTGTTTCAGAAACAGTAAGCCGTTTTTATGATTATAATTCTTTAACAAATCAGTATAAATACATTTTTACTCCTGAAGCTTATACTTTCGCAACTGGAAAAGGGTATTTGATTCGTATGCCAAATACGTTTTCGGATACAGTCGCTGCTACTTTTTACGGACAATTTACGGGTGTGCCAAACAATGGAAACATTACTGTTTCAGTAGTACAGAGTGGCGCTACAGATGGAGGAACGCATACTTCCTATAACAATGCAGGTGTTCCAACTTACAATGTTCCAAACGTGTCAACTGGATATAACGCTATAGGAAATCCATATCCATCCACTTTGGATTTAGATAGTTTTATTATTGACAATGGTATTGCAGAAGCGATTTATTTTTGGAGAAAAACCAATAATACGACTACTTCTTCATATGCTACATACACTAGAGCTGGAGGAGTAAGAAATACGGAATTTACTTTATTATTACCTGGTCAAGTATTTGATTATAATCAAATCACTCCTAGTGGAGTGCTTCAAGTGGGTCAAGGCTTTATATTTAAATCAGTTGGTCCAACGGTTACTTTTACAAATTCCATGCGTTTTACTAATAATGCAAATCAATTTTTTAGAAATGGCAATATTGATAAAAATAGAATTTGGTTGAATTTATCTTCAGAAACGGCATCATACAACCAAACTATGGTGAGTTATATGACAGGCGCTACAGACGGAGTTGACGCTGCGATAGACGGTAAATATATTAATGATTGTCAAACGGCATTAACTTCTTTGTTAAACAATACAGAATATGTTATTCAGGGTAAAGGATTGCCATTTGTAGCTACAGACATTGTTCCTTTAGCATTCAAAAATACGGTTGCAGGAAATTATACTATAACACTGGATCATGTGGATGGTTTATTCTCTGGCAACCAAGATATTTATTTGAAAGATAATGTAGCCAATATAACTCATGATTTAAAACAAAGCGCTTATACATTTGCTTCAGATGCTGGTGTTTTTAATAGTCGTTTTGAATTGGTTTACAGTAGTTCTCCTTTAGCAACTCAAAATCCAGCATTCACCGACAACAGTGTTGTAGTTTACAAACAAAATGAAGTGTTGAATGTCAATACAGGAATTGTGAAAATGAAAGGTATTAAAATCTTTGATGTTCGAGGTAGGTTGCTTTATGAAAAATCTGCGATTGGAGCAACTTCATTAATGATTAAAGAGTTGACAGCTGAGCAACAAGTATTGGTTGTTCAAATCACTTCAGAAGATGATAAAACAGTAGTTAAGAAAATGGTGTTTTAAAAGCATTTTATAGAAAATCATTATGAAAAAGGAAATATTAAAATCATTTCTAACTTTAGTTTGTTTACTTACAAATGTTTTGCTATTTGCTCAACCAGGAGATACTGATGGAACTCCAACAGATAATTTAGAAGGCACTGATCCAGCTGCTAATATAGATTCAATGCTCTTATTGTTTGAAGTTACTGCACTTTTGTTTGGGTTTTATATTGTACGAAAAATACAAAAAGGCAACAAATCAATCAGGATAATTTAGCAACTTTAAATTTAATTCAATATAATATGTAATTGAAAACCTTCCCTTTAAAAGGAGGGTTTTTCTATATAGAAGCTATAAATATATGTTTTTTAAGATTCAAAACTAAAATATATTCCTGCCTATTTAAATACTTGATATTGAACAAAAACTAGTATAGTATTTTTTTTATTAAAAAAATTTAACCTGTTGTTGGATGTAATTAAATTATTTATGTGTTTTTCTACAAAAAAACAATTGTTTATTTTGATTGATCAATTTTGTAGATTATTTGGAGTGACTCCGAAGTCGAGAAACCATGCAGAACTTATCATAAATTTTATAGAACATTCCTTAGATTTGAATTAATAGCAAATTGAAAATCAGCAGAAAATAGTTTTAAAGTAGCCACTTAAATCTTGGATTTTTGATTTAACGAACTTTAAACGTTAAACCTATATTTCAAAAGCAAAAAAATAATATCTTTACGCACTAAACCTAATACGAACTTAAGTTGTGCACGTCACAACACTACATATAAAATTATGGCATGTACAAGTTGTTCAACTGCTGATGGTGGCGCACCAAAGGGTTGTAAAAATAATGGAACTTGTGGCACCGACAGCTGCAATAAATTAACCGTTTTCGACTGGCTTTCTAACATGAGTTTGTCCAATGGCGAAACGCCGTTTGACTGTGTCGAAATACGTTTCAAAAACGGAAGAAAAGAATTTTATCGCAATACCGAAAAATTAACTTTAAGCATGGGCGACATTGTTGCCACGGAAGCATCTCCAGGTCACGATGTTGGAATTGTGACACTTACAGGCGAATTGGTAAAAATTCAAATGAAGAAGAAAGGCGTCAATCACAACAGTAAAGACATTCCAAAAGTATATAGAAAAGCGTCTCAAAGAGATATCGACATTTGGTCGGTAGCTCGCGATAAAGAAGAACCTATGAAAGTAAAAGCCAGAGAATTGGCTATTGCTCATAAATTAGAAATGAAAATTTCGGATGTAGAGTTTCAAGGTGACGGTTCCAAAGCCACTTTTTATTACACTGCCGAAGAACGCATCGATTTTAGATTACTGATTAAAGATTTTGCCAAAGAATTCAGCACCAGAGTAGAAATGAAACAAGTCGGTTTTCGACAAGAAGCGGCTCGATTGGGTGGCATTGGATCTTGCGGACGTGAATTGTGTTGTTCCACATGGCTAACCGATTTTAGAAGTGTAAATACTTCTGCTGCACGCTACCAACAATTGTCGTTGAACCCACAAAAACTAGCGGGTCAATGCGGGAAACTGAAATGTTGTTTGAATTATGAGCTGGACACTTACATGGATGCTTTGAAAGATTTTCCTGATTTTGACACTAAATTAGTTACCGAAAAAGGAGATGCTATTTGTCAAAAACAAGATATTTTTAAAGGGTTAATGTGGTTTGCTTATACTAATAATTTTGCCAATTGGCATGTGTTAAAAACGGAACAGGTTAGAGAAATTATAGCCGAAAACAAACTTAAAAACAAAGTTTCGTCTTTAGAAGATTTCGCACTAGAACTCGTTGCAACACCTGAAAAAGATTTCAATAATGCAATGGGACAAGAAAGTTTAACCCGTTTTGACCAACCAAAACGAAAAAACAAGCCCAACAAAAACCGCAAACCTGGTGGCGAAAATGTAATTGTTGCCAATGCCAATAAACCGGCAACGACCAACAATAATCCGAATGCAGTCAACAAACCCGCAAACAATAATCCGAATGCGAGCAACAAACTCGCAAACAACGATCCAAACGGGAGCAACAAACCGGCAAACAACAACAGACCTAATAACAGGAAGAAAAACAAAGGAAACAGAAACAATCCGAATCAAAACCGCCCACAGGGAGAACGAAACACTACTGATAACAAAATAATTCCGAATCAAAAAAATGAACCTAAAGCGTAGCATTTTATTTATTTTGGCCCTACTGCTTTTGAATTCTTGCGACAAGAAAAGGGTTTTTGACGAATATAAAACCGTTGGCGACAATTGGAAAAAAAGCGATATTGTGTCTTTTAGTTTCAAAGAATCCGACACAACAAAAGCTTATAATCTGTTTGTCAATCTAAGAAACAACGATAATTATGAATTCAATAATTTGTATTTAATTGTTGCCCTAGAACAACCTGACGGACTTGTTAAAAGAGATACATTACAATACGAAATGACCAATCCAGACGGCACATTGCTTGGAGATGGTTTTTCAGACATTAAAGAAAACAAACTTTTTTATAAAGAAAAAATGCGTTTCAACAAACTAGGTACCTACAAAGTACACATACAACATGCCGTTAGAAAAACCGGAAAAGTTGTTGGCGTTGAAGCGTTAGAAGGTGTTACCGAAGTTGGTTTTAGAATAGAATCATTATAACAAAATTATGGCAATTAAAAAAAATAACAGTACTGTTGTAAGAGACATTCCTTACTATCAAAAGAAATTTTGGAAAATTTTCTTTTATTCCCTAGGTGGCACTTTTGTATTTTTCCTTTTTGCATCTTGGGGTTTACTAGGTTCCATGCCTTCATTTGAAGAATTAGAAAATCCAAATTCCAATCTGGCAACCGAAGTCATTTCGGCTGACGGGGTTACAATAGGTAAATTTTACAACGAAAACAGAACTTCTGTAAAATACAGTGATTTGCCCCAACATTTAGTAAAAGCCCTTGTCGCTACTGAAGACGAACGTTTTTATGAACATTCCGGAATCGATGGAAGAAGAACCCTTGGTGCAGTTGTAAAATTAGGAACCAACGGAGGCGCAAGTACTTTGACACAACAATTAGCGAAATTATTATTTCATGGTGAAGGTTCTAAATTTTTACCTTTTAGGATTATACAAAAAGCCAAAGAATGGATAATTGCCATCAAACTTGAAAAGCAATATACTAAAAATGAAATCATTGCCATGTATTTCAACAAGGTTGATTTTGTGAACACCGCCGTAGGCATTCGTTCTGCCGCAAAAGTATATTTTGGAAAAGAACCCCGAAATTTAACTATTGATGAAAGCGCCATGCTAGTTGGCATGTTAACCAATCCATCCGCTTTCAACCCCGTTAGAAGACCCGAAAAAGTGCGAGTTAGACGAAATATCGTTTTGGGACAAATGGTAAGAAACGGCGTTATCACTGAATCACAAAAAGAACAATATGCCAAAGAACCTATCGCTCTAAAATTTCAACCGGAAAGTCATCAAGACGGAATTGCTACCTACTTTAGAGAATACATTCGTGATTTTATGAAAGGTTGGGTCAAAGACAATAAAAAACCCGATGGCTCCGATTATGACATCTACCGCGATGGATTAAAAATATATACCACTATTGATTCTAGAATGCAAACCTATGCAGAAGAAGCGGTTACAGCCCACATGAAAAACCTGCAAGAAGAATTTTCTATCCAACAAAAAACGAATAAAAATGCTCCTTTTGTAAATCTTTCTCAAATAGAAACCGATAAACTGATGGCTCGTGCCCAAAAAGCATCAGAGCGATGGAGAGTATTAAAAGAACTCGATAAATCAGATGAAGAAATCATCAAATCGTTTGATTTAAAAACTAAAATGACTGTTTTTTCTTGGAAAGGAGAGCGTGATACCATTATGACGCCTAACGATTCGATACGTTATTACAAAAACTTTCTTCAAAGTGGTGTTATGGCAATGGAACCGCAAACGGGTTTTGTAAAAGTATGGGTTGGAGGCATTCAATACAAACATTTTCAATACGATCACGTTGGACAAGGTGCACGACAAGTAGGTTCAACTTTCAAACCAATTGTTTATGCCACTGCCATTAAAGAATTAGGGATGTCGCCATGCGATTCTATTATTGATTCCAATTTTTCTATTCCAAAAGGACGTCACAATGTAACGGAAACTTGGACCCCAAACAATTCTAACGGAAAATATATGGGATTAGTAACCCTGAAATATGCACTTGCCAATTCTATTAATACAGTTTCTGCAAAATTAATTGACCGAACAGGTCCTGAAGCGGTTGTCGAGTTAGCCCATAAATTAGGTATAAAATCAGACATCCCTGCACAACCGTCCATTGCGCTTGGCGCTGTAGAAATCACTGTGCAAGATATGGT
>CAIRNC010000217.1 GCA_903879875.1 uncultured Bacteroidota bacterium | reverse complement strand
GTTACTTCATCATCTAAAAAATGGCCTATTTTTTCCATAATAGTAACGGTGTCGGTCATTTCTTTTGGATGTTGTCCTAGCTCTACCAAGCTGTCAAAAAGTGCCGCAACATTGGTCATGTTGAAATTTCCAGCCAAAATTAGATTTCGGTGCATCCAATTGTTCTGACGTAAAAAAGGATGTACACTTTCTATACTATTTTTTCCAAAAGTACCGTAACGCACATGGCCTAAAAACAGTTCTCCTATATAAGGAATATTCGATTTTTGAAGTGCAACATTATCGGTATATTCTGGGTGTAATGCCATTTCTTCATTAATTCTTGCATTAATTTGTGCAAAGACATCTTGAATGGGTTGCGCATCATTGGAACGCACACGGCTAATGTATCGTTCTCCGGGATTGACATCAAGTTTTATAGATGCAAACCCAGCACCGTCTTGTCCACGGTTGTGTTGTTTCTCCATTAAGAGATACATTTTTTGAATTCCGTAGAAAGCAGAACCGTATTTTTCTTTGTAGAAAGCCAACGGTTTTTTTAATCGTAAAAGGGCAATACCACATTCGTGTTTAATTGCATCGCTCATTGTAGTTGTATTTTTTAGTTGTGTTGTTAAATAAAAATGCCCCGAAAAATCGAGGCATAAAGTTGCTTATAATTCGATGTCAAATTGTGTTAACGATTTGAATTGTTTCAATCGGGTCATTACTTCGTCTTTACTGAGTGTCAACATTCTTTCTGTTCCAAATCTTTCCACACAAAAGGAAGCTAAATTAGAACCTTGAATAATGGCTGTTTTCATGTTTTCAAATGAAATATTTTCAGATTGTGTAATGAATCCTGCAAATCCTCCTGCAAAAGTATCTCCAGCACCTGTTGGATCAAAAACGTCTTCTAACGGTAATGCTGGCGCAAAGAACACATCATTTTCATGGAAAATAAGTGCGCCATGCTCTCCTTTTTTGATAACCACATATTTTGGTCCCATAGTATGGATTTTAGCAGCTGCTTTTACCAAAGAATATTCGCCAGAAAGTTGACGGGCTTCTTCATCATTAATAGTTATAACATCAATTCGTTTGATAACAGCTAATAATTCAGGTAAAGCACAATCCATCCAAAAATTCATCGTGTCAAGTACTACTAATTTTGGTTTAGTTTCTATTTGATCCAGCACACTACTTTGAACCATTGGATGCAAATTTCCTAACATAACCACATCGGCATTTTTAAAATTTTGTGGCACTTTTGGTTGAAAGTCAGCCAAGACATTCAATTGTGTATCTAAGGTATCTCTTGAATTTAAATCGTTGTGATAGCGACCACTCCAGAAGAAAGTTTTTCCGCCTTTTACAATTTCTAATCCGGAAATATCAATATTTCTAGCTGTTAATAAATCTAAATATTCTTGTGGAAAATCATCGCCAACTACAGAAACTATAGCCGATTGAAGATTAAAATGAGAAGCAGATAATCCGATATAAGTTCCTGCACCGCCTAATATTTTATCTGTTTTTCCGAAAGGCGTTTCAATAGCGTCAAAAGCAACGGTACCAACAATCAATAATTTATTCATTTTTTTAGTTTGAAATTAAGGCGCAAAGATAGTTTATAAGTTTTAGAGTTGCAAAAGATAACGATTTCAAAAACGGCTAAATTTGAATAGAAAAGGTTTCTTTATTTATTTTTGTTTAGGCTCTCAAAACAATTTTTATAGCTAGAGTAGATAACTTTTCACAATCCATTTTATTATCGGAACGTTTCAGTTTTGAAGGCGTTTCCACTTCATTTTTAAAATATTGAGTGAAATTATTGCCAAAATAATTCTAGTTTTTCAAAATAATAAAATCATTTGCCAAAACAATTTTGTTTTCAAATTATTTTTATATGTTTTTGATTGCAATAATTTGATGTTTAAACCCTATTTTAAAACTTTTAACTAGTTTTCAGTGCTATTGAACCGATTTTAGCATTATTTTTTAAGTATAAGGATTAAAAAAGTATTAGTTTTGCCCTTTACACCAATAAAGTTGAATAATAAATGATTGGAAATAATAAAATGAATACAAAAATCCATTTTATTTTCATTGTACTCTTACAATTAAGTTGTTTTGCACAATCACCTTCCTACGGTTGGCAGAACTCACTTTCTTCGTCTGTAAGTAATATTTCTATTCAACAAAATTTGAATGGACCACTTCCTCCAACCGCCAATACTCAAGCGCTTTGTCAAGGCAGTACAGTTAGTAACTTAGTAGCTAATGGCGCCGCATTACAATGGTATATTGCGCCTACTGGGGGGGCTATTTTACCATCAAATACTTTACTAGTTACCGGAAATTATTATGTGTCACAAACTGTGGGAGGACTTGAAAGCACTAGAACTCAGGTGGCTGTTACTATAAATTTTACCGATGCACCAACTTCAAATGCTCAAACTGTAAATTCAGGGTCTACAGTAGCGGGCCTAATGGCAACAGGATCCAATTTATTATGGTTTACTGCTTTAACGGGAGGCGCAGCCTTATCTTCTTTTACACAAGTTACTGCAGGAACATATTATGTTTCTCAAACCTTAAATGGTTGTGAAAGTGTTAGAACTTCGGTTTTAGTTTCCGTTTTGTTTCCGCCTTCCATTTCTTATCCAAGTTCACAAATTTATACAGTAGGGGTATTGATTTCTCCTCTTTCACCTACTAATAATGGAGGTGTTGTACCCGCTAATTATGTAAATGTGTCCACCCTTGCAGGTAGTGGTGTTCCCAGTTTTGCAAACGGAACAGGCACAGCTGCTAGTTTTAGCTATCCTTTCGGCATTGCTTTAGACGGTTTAGGCAATTTGTATGTTGCTGAACAAAATAATAATAGAATTAGAAAAATAACGCCTACTGGTATTGTTTCGACTTATGCCGGAACTGGTGCATCAGGATATATTAATGGTACAGCATCTGCAGCTAGTTTTAGCAACCCTTCAGGAGTTGCAGTAGATGTAACAGGAAATGTATTTGTAGCTGATTTTGCTAACCATAAAATCAGAAAAATAACTCCAAGCGGAATTGTTTCTACTTTTGCTGGGAGTACTACTAATTTGTCAGGTTCTGTAGATGGTACGGGAACTTCAGCACGATTTAACAACCCTACAGGTATAGCAGTTGACGCATCAGGTAATGTATTTGTAGCAGATAGGAATAATAATAAAATCAGAAAAATAACTCCAAATGGTGTTGTTACTACCTTTGCAGGTATTGGAACTGCTGGATCCACTGATGGATTGGGTACAGTAGCTACTTTTCAGACACCATCAGGGGTTACAGTTGATGGATCAGGTAATATATATGTTGCAGAATATAATATTAATAATCCTACAACTGGAAATAAAATAAGGAAAATTACTCCTGATGGTGTTGTTTCCACTTTGGCAGGAAACGGTATAGACGGTTCAGCTGATGGCTTTGGAACTGCAGCAAGTTTTAATAAACCTTTTGGAGTTGCTGTAGATGCTTTAGGAACTGTGTTTGTTGCCGAAAGAGTCAATAATTTAATTCGAAAAATTTCTGCTTCTGGAGAAGTAACTGTCTTTGCAGGGAATGGTTCTGCAGGTTCAATAGACGGAAATGGTTCGATTGCCAGTTTTAGAGAACCTTCTGGAGTTGTAATAGATGGTACTGGCAATTTATTTGTGGTTGAAATAAGTAATCATAAAGTTAGAAAAATTACATCAAAAGGCTATTCCATAACACCTAGTTTGCCAGAAGGTTTAATCTTTGATGGATCAACAGGTACAATAAGCGGAGCTGCTACGGTAGCTAGCCCAACAAAAACCTATACAATTACAGCAACCAATCAAGCTGGTAGCAGCTCTGCAACTATTAATATTACTTGCAATCCAGATGCAGCCATTTGGAGTGGTACTTGGAGCACAACACCAGCAGCGAATAAATATTTAATTTTTAATGCATCATATAATACTCCAGGGGATATTGCTGGTTTGAGTTGTACTATTAATAGTGGCAATGTTACTATTCCTTCTGGATCGACACTTTCATTGTTAGATGGAATTATTATTAATGGAGGCACGTTAACTTTTGAAAACAATGCCAGTTTATTACAAACTAATAGTATAGCAAATACAGCAAATATTACATACAAACGCAGTACATCTATTTTGCAACATAATTATGATTTTGTTTATTGGGGATCACCTGTCAATAATCAGGCATTAGGAAATATTTGGATGGCAAGCACTTGGCCTGATACTTTTTATGGTTTTGATACAGCTACAAATAATTGGACATTTAATTATGCAACTACAATAATGACCCCTGGAGTTGGTTACATCTCTAGAGCTAGAAATGGACAAGATGGATTTACAATTGGCACAGCTTGGACGGCTTCGTTTATAGGTGTGCCAAACAATGGAAATAAAACAGTCTCTATAGTAAAATCGGGAACTAACATTAATAATCTTATAGCCAATCCTTATCCTAGTGCGATTGATTTAGAAGCTTTTTATGAAGACAACCACTCCGTAATTACACCTAATTTTTATTTTTGGACCCATAATACAGGTGTATCAGGCACGCTTTATACCGCTAGCGATTATGCTACTTATAATGCCTTGTTAGGCGCGGGAATTGGCACGGGTTTTTCTTCCGCCGCAGGGGGAAATGCACCAGACAGATATGTTGATGCTGGTCAAGGTTTTTTTGTTGAAGGATATAATAGTGGTGGCACTGCAACCTTTAAAAATGCCCAACGTGTTGCAGGAAATAATAGTGGTTTTTATAAAGTACATTCTAATAGCAGTCAATCGTCAGCATTAGAAAGCCATAAACTGTGGCTGAATCTATATTCAAACGAAGGCTTGTTTAAGCAGCAATTGCTTACTTACACTGAAAACGCAACCAATAATTTTGATCCAAATCTTGACGCTGTTACCTTTGACTCGAATGATTTCATGGATTTTTATAGCATTATTCCAGAAAATCAGTTGGTCATTCAATCTCGAACATTGCCTTTTTCCAATCAAGATTTAGTAGTTTTAGGTTTTAAAACCAATGTAGCAGGAAAGTACTCCATTGACATAGACCATTTTGATGGTTTATTCGCCAATCAAACGGTTTTTTTACGTGATAATTTGTTAGACAACATTCACAACTTATCCGAAGAAGCCTATACATTTACGACAGAAACAGGAACTTATAATCATCGTTTTGAAATTCTCTTTACTGACACGGTTTTGTCAAATACTACTTTTGAATTAGAAAATGACATCGTAATGTATGTTAAAGATCATGTTTTAAATATCATTTCGAGTCATAACAATCTTAATTCTGTCGCTATTAAAGATGTTCAAGGACGAAATATTTATGCAAATACTTCTATAGATTCAAAGCAAATTGCGATTAATGATTTGAAAGTATCGACTCAAATAGTATTGGTGACTGTTACCAATGATAAAGGTCAAAAAATCACTAAAAAAGTAGGTTTATAATTTTTGATTGTAAAAAAAAAATCGAGATAAGTAGACTGCAAAAACTACTACATACGTTTTATTTGTAAAGTCAAATAATGCTAAAATCTTAAATAAACACATCTCGAATTGGCTAAAAAAGCTTCGGAAAAATTCAAACAAATAAATTATATTTGCAACTCGTAATGTATTACTACATTTCGCATTTCCATAATCAAACAGATACAATGAAACATACAAAAGTTAAAGATTTACTAAGTAGTAACACAACACTTCAAACGGTAAATGCAAAAGGATGGGTAAGAACCTTTAGAAACAATCAATTTATTGCGTTGAATGATGGGTCAACTTTAAATAATATTCAATGTGTGGTCGATTTTGAAAACACAGCCGAAGAAATCTTAAAAAGAATAACCACTGGTGCGGCTATTTCCGTTACTGGAAGCCTTGTAGAAAGTAAAGGTGCAGGTCAGAAATATGAAATTCAGGTTTCTAAATTGGAAATTCTTGGCGATTCCGATGCAGAGAAATTCCCAATGCAACCTAAAAAACATTCATTAGAATTTTTGCGTGAAAATGCACATCTACGAGTGCGCACCAATGCTTTTGGAGCTATAATGAGAGTTCGTTCAGTGCTTTCATTTGCAGTACATAATTATTTTCAAGAAAAAGGATTTGTATATGTAAATACGCCAATCATCACTGGTTCTGATGCTGAAGGAGCCGGCGAAATGTTTAAAGTTACCGCTTTGCCATTCGACGGAACTCCAAGAACCGAAGAAGGAAAAGTGAATTACAAAGAAGATTTTTTTGGTAAGGAAACGAACTTAACGGTGTCAGGTCAATTAGAAGCCGAAACTTTTGCCATGGCATTAGGACAAGTTTATACTTTTGGACCAACTTTTAGAGCTGAAAATTCGAATACTTCTCGCCATTTGGCAGAATTTTGGATGATTGAACCCGAAGTGGCTTTCAATGATTTGAATGATAATATGGATTTGGCCGAAGATTTTATACAATATGTTATAAAATATACTTTAGACAAATGTGCTGAAGATTTAAAATTTTTGGAAAGTCGTTTGTTGGAAGAAGAGAAATCTAAACCACAAGCCGAACGTAGCGAAATGACACTGTTAGGTAAATTAAACTTTGTTTTAGAAAATAATTTCAAACGGGTTTCTTATACCGAAGCCATCGACATCTTAAGAGATTGTACTCCAAACAAAAAGAAAAAATTCAACTACATCATCAACGAGTGGGGCGCTGATTTACAATCAGAACACGAACGTTATTTGGTAGAGAAACACTTTAAATGTCCTGTAATTTTGTTTGATTATCCTGCAAATATCAAAGCGTTTTACATGCGTTTGAATGATGACACTGAACCAGGAAAAGAGACAGTAAGAGCTATGGATATTCTTTTTCCAGGCATTGGAGAAATTGTTGGTGGTTCGCAAAGAGAAGAACGTTTCGATGTATTGGTTGAAAAAATGAAGGCGTTAGGTATTGATGAAGAAGAACTTTGGTGGTACCTAGATACCCGTCGATTCGGTAGTGCCGTTCACTCTGGTTTTGGATTAGGATTTGAACGTTTGGTACTTTTCGTAACTGGAATGACCAATATTCGTGATGTAATTCCTTTTCCTAGAACACCTATGAATGCGGAATTTTAAAAAATAGTTTAGAGGGTTTAGAAGGTTTAAAAGTTTAGGAGCAATCTTCGAACTAAACCTTCTAAACTTTTAAACCCCCTAACCATAAAATAAAAATGTTAAAACAATTTCTTAATCTAAAATTATCTCAGAAATTATCTCCTCAACAAATTCAGTTGATGAAGTTAATTCAATTGCCTACGCAAGCTTTTGAGCAACGTTTAATGGAAGAAATGAACGAAAACCCAGCGCTAGAAATTGGTAAAGAAGAAGAGGATTATGAAAAAGATGAGTTCGATAATAACGATGAATACGATGATTATGAAGATCATGACAATATTGATACCAACGAAATTAATATTGATGAGTATTTAAGTAACGACGAAACGCCCGATTACAAAACCCAAGCCAACAATTATAGCGATGACGATGACGATAGAGAGTCGCCATTGGCTGCGCCTATAAGTTTTCATCAGGATTTAATCAATCAATTGAACACTTTTATTTTAAATGAAAATGAAAGAGAAATTGCCGAATTTCTGGTAGGAAGCATTGACGATATGGGTTATATTCGTAGAAGCTTGTTTGATATTATCGACGATTTGGCATTTACGCAAGGCATTTATACCGATGAAATAACCATTAAAAGAATGCTACAAGTAATTCATGAACTTGAACCTTCGGGAGTGGGTGCTCGCGATTTGCAAGAATGTCTGTTATTACAATTAAAGCATAAAACCCCTACAGAGTATGTAGCATTAGCCACTTCAATTGTTGAAGAACAGTTTGACGCTTTTACCAAAAAGCATTACGACAAGCTCGTTTTAAAGTTCAATGTTTCAAACGAACAACTAAAAAAAGCCATTCACGAAATTGAGAAATTAAATCCTAAACCAGGAGGTTCCTTTACTGGAAGCAATCGTGTTACAGAAAGTATTGTGCCGGATTTTGCCATCAGAATTGTAGATGGGGAATTAGAATTAACTTTAAACAGTAGAAATTCGCCTACGTTGCACGTTTCAAAAGATTATCAGGAAATGATGCAAACCTACAAGGATTCTAGAGATAAATCGAATGCCCAAAAAGATGCGGTTCAGTTTATAAAACAAAAATTAGATTCTGCTAAATGGTTCATCGATGCTATCAAACAAAGGCAAGAAACCCTTTTTGTTACTATGAATGCCATCATGCACTTTCAAGAAGAGTTTTTTCTTGATGGCGAAGAAACCAAGTTAAAACCAATGATTCTTAAAGATATTGCCGATTTGGTTGGACTTGATATTTCTACCATTTCGAGAGTGGCAAACAGCAAATATGTAGAAACGCCTTACGGCACAAAGCTTATCAAAGAATTCTTTTCGGAAGCCATGACCAATGATCAAGGAGAAGAAGTGTCCACGCTTGAAATCAAAAAGATTTTAAAAGATGTAATTGACGCCGAAGACAAACACAAACCTTTACCAGACGAGCAATTGGTCGATATTTTAAAAGAAAAAGGCTATCCAATTGCCCGACGAACCATTGCTAAATACAGAGAATTATTAGACATTCCTGTGGCAAGAATGCGTAAAAAAATGTAAAAGTGTTTTAGATTTTACATTTTTTTAAAATCTAGTTAAAAATAATTAATTCCATTATAACAAAACAATTGTAACACAAACAGTTGTCGTTCGTCTAACAAAAAATCAATTAAAACATATCGTCATGAAAAAACTAATTTTATCCATAGCTTTCGTAACAGTAGCTGCATTTAACAGTCAAGCGCAAAGCTTTCAAGGTTTAGTAGTCTATGAATCGAAAACCAATACGAGTGATTTCAAAATGGGAGAAAACAAAGAAATGACTCCCGAGATGCAAAAAATGATTGAAGAGCGTATCAAAAAATTCTCTGAAAAAACATTTATGCTTTATTTTGATAAAACGGCTTCGTTGTATGAAGAAGAAGAAAAACTAGACGCTCCAGGAACTCAAAATGGAGGCGGAATGCGAATAATGAGCAGCTTTATGGGCGGTGGTGGAAAATTATACAAAAACATAAAAGACAAAACGTACACTTTGGATAAAGAAATGTTTGGAAAAGAATTCTTAATAAAAGATACTTTAACAAATATAAAATGGAAAATGGAAGCCGAAACCAAACAAATTGGCAACTATTTGTGCTACAAAGCTACAGCGGTACAGCCTGCAAGCAAAACCGATTTCAGAAATTTTAGAAGAAAAAATGCAGAATCTAATGCTGCTAAAACAGCCGAAAAAGAAAAGTCGACCAATATAATGGATCAAGTTGAATTGCCTAAAGAAATTACAATTACGGCATGGTACACGCCACAAATTCCGATTAGTCAAGGTCCTGAAAATTATTGGGGTTTGCCTGGATTAATTCTTGAAATCAATAATGGAAAAACGACTGTTTTGTGCACAAAAGTAGTGTTGAACAGCAAGGATAAAAAAGAGATTAAGCCTTCAACCAACGGTACAGTAGTTACTCAAAAAGAGTATGACGATATTGCTGTAAAAAAGATGGAAGAAATGCGCCAAATGTACCAAGGAAGCGGAAATAATCATGGTGGTGGAATGAGAATTGGGGGATAAATATTTTAAAAATCAATATGAAAAAACACAAAATACTTTACTTAATTACTATAATCTTAGTTACAAATTTCATCAATGCTCAAGATTTTCAAGGACAAGCTACCTATTTTTCTAAAATAATTTTTGATAAAGAACCTGAATCGAATGAAGTAAAATCAGATCAAGATATAGAGTTAGAAAAAGTACTTTCAGAAGCAATGAAAAAAGCATCTGAAAAGCAATTTTTATTAATTTTCAATAAAAACGAAAGTCTTTATGAAAGAATTGAAGAACTTGAAAAGCCAGAAGCTTCAAATGGCGGATTTTCTGTTAAAGTTAATATGTCGGGTATTGGGAAAAAATATACAAATATCATAGAAAAATCAAAAATTATTGAAGATGAAATCTTTGGTAAAGAATTTTTAATTGTTGAAAAATTGGAAGTTTTTGACTGGAAAGTACTTCAAGAAACTAAAAAAATAGGTAATTATACTTGTTATAAAGCGGAAGTTATTATTCCTGTATCTGAAAATGAAAAGCAAAGTTATCAATCCTTTTTAAAAAGGAATGAAGTAAAACCAGCCCTTTTTCAAATGAAAGAACCAAAAGAAAAAACAATTACAGCTTGGTTTACACCAGAAATTCCTGTAAGTCTTGGTCCTTTAAATTATTGGGGGCTTCCTGGTTTAATTTTAGAATTAAATGAAGAAAAAAATATTATACTTTGTACAAAAATAGTGTTAAGTAATAAAAAAAATATAAAGATTAAAATTCCAAACTCGGGGAAAAAAGTTACCCAAAAAGAATTCGATAAAATTGAAAGAGAGAAATTAGATAGTATG
This sequence comes from uncultured Bacteroidota bacterium, assembly GCA_903879875.1. GTDB lineage: Bacteria > Bacteroidota > Bacteroidia > Flavobacteriales > Flavobacteriaceae > Flavobacterium. The sequence goes on along the minus strand of CAIRNC010000217.1, from coordinate 8,204 downwards.
AAGGATGCAGATGGCGAAATTATTTTTCAAACGAAAGACTAATCTAAAGTATTCTAATCATGAAAAAAACGCTTTCGCTTTTAACACTATTATTTTCTATATTTTCATTTTCCCAATCCTTGAAAATGGAAGGAGTAGTTCAGGATTCTTTGAAGAAACCTATCGAGATGGCCAACGTCATGGCGGTAAATCTCAATACCAAAACCATGGATTCCTATGGAATTACAAACGACAAGGGAAAGTTTATCTTGACATTGAAACCTAATGCTACCTATTCCATACGTGTAAGTTTTATTGGGTTTAAACCTCGAGATTTAACTTTAGTTACCCAAACCGAAAATATCACTAAAAATATAGAACTTCAATCTGGAGGTATTGATCTCGATGGAGTCGAAATAGTGCAAGAAATGCCTGTAACTATCAAAGGAGACACTATTGTTTACAACTCGGATTCATTTACTTCGGGCACCGAACGAAAACTCGAAGACGTATTGAAAAAACTGCCAGGAGTTGAAGTAAATGCCAATGGTGAAGTTGAGGTTGAGGGAAAAAAAGTGTCAAAGTTGATGGTTGAAGGAAAAGATTTCTTTGATGGGGATACCAAACTTGGCGTAAAAAACATTCCAGCTGACGCTATCGATAAAGTGCAGGTTTTGAGAAATTATAATGAAATTGGTGCGCTTAAAGGGTTGGAAAACAACGAAGAGAATGTAGCCATGAATATCAAACTAAAAAAGGGGAAGAAGAATTTTTGGTTTGGCGATATGACCGCTGGAATTGGCGTTGGACATTCGGACAAACGTTTTTTGGTGAACCCAAAACAGTTTTATTATAATCCGAAATACAGTATCAATTTGATTACGAATTTCAATAATATTGGGGAATTGCCATTAACCATTCAAGATTATTTTAAGTTTACAGGTGGTTTTAGAAACATGATGAAAAAAGGTGGAAGTAGTTTTAATGTGTCTTCCAATGACTTGGGAATTTCATTATTAAGAAACGATAGGGCCAAAGAAATTGAGACACAATTTGGCGCTACTAATTTTTCATACAACATTACAAAAGCATGGAATGTTAGCGGTTTTGCAATTCTTTCCACTTCCATTACCGATTTAGAAACCAAAACACAAAATACCATCTTAGCATCCGGTAATCAAACAAAAACCAATGAGTTGGCACATCAAAAAAACAATTTAGGGCTTTTTAAACTAAGTTCGAGCTATAAACCGAGTGCTAAATTTCAATGGGATTATGATATATTATCAAAAATTTCAAAACAAGACGAGAACAATAATTTGTTGAGAGAAACAATAATCCAATCTATTGCTACTAACGAAACGATAACTACCAATAAAAAGCAACATCCAACGACAGTAAATCAGAATTTGAGTGTGTATTATACGCAAAGTGATAAGAATGTTTTTGCTTTAGAAATGCAACATTTTTACCAAGAAGAAGACCCTTTTTACAATGCTAATTTGCAAACGCAACCCTTTAATTTAGTAGGATACGTAAACGGTCAAAACAGAAATGACTTCAGCCAAAATCGTTTTGTTAAAACAAATAAAATAGATTCAAAACTGGATTATTATTACATGGTTACTCCAAAAAATAACATCAACTTTACTTTAGGAAATACCAATTCATTTCAACATTTTAATTCTCATATTTTTCAAGTTTTAGACAATAAAACTACAAATGATTTGACCGATGATTCAAATAATAACCAAGTAAATTACAATTTCAACGATGTGTTTTTAGGATTGCATTACAAGATGTTGCTTGGGAAATTCACATTCAATCCTGGCGTTTCAATACATTCCTATACCATGACAAACAGTCAATTTGGAACCGACTATAAACTAAGTTTTTATAAAATACTACCAGATTTTTATTTGCTTTATCAAATAAAGAAATCAGAAACATTGACTTATAATTTTTCTTTGACTAATGATTTTACAGATATAAATCAATTGGCCAAAGGCTATGTTTTATCAAGCTATAACAGCTTGTTTAGCGGTAATAGAAATTTAGAAAATGCCACTTCACAATCGCATTCCTTGCGCTATTTTAAATACAACATGTTTAATTTTGAAAATATTTTTGCCAATATCAATTATTCAAGAAGAGTTGATGCCGTAAAAACAAATGCTATTTTTTTAGGAATAAACCAAGTATCAACACCTTACAATTCAGCATTTGCTGATGAAAATTTTTCAGCAATGGGAAGCTACGGACGTTCTTTTTGGATGTATTATAAAGCTTCGGTAAATTCTAGTTTAAATTGGTCAAAATTCAACAATATCCAGAATAATGTTCTTGCCGCAACAGAAAGTTTTACCCAAAATTACAGTGCTAAATTAAGTACTAATTTTAAAAAAATGCCCAATATTGAATTGGGTTATTCTTTTGTGAACAACAATTACAATCATACTACTTTCTACACTCAAAAACCTTCTGCTCGATTGGATTATTATTTTCTAAATAGTTTTTCGTTTGTCTCCGAATATGAATGGTATCATTACTATAATACTGATAAAACAGTTGAAAATAAATACAGTTTTTTAAGCGCTAGCCTTATTTATCAAAAGAAAGACAGTAAGTGGGAATATAAAGTTGCAGCAACCAATTTGTTAAATACGACAAGTTTAAACGATGACAGTTTTTCTCAATTTTCTACTCGAACCTCTCAATACACAGTGCAACCTCGATATATTATTTTTAGTTTGAAATATAATTTATAAACGGTTCCTAATTTTTATTGCGTACATTATTTGCAGGGTTGAGTATACTTTCAAGTTGATATTCGTTTGATTAATTTTCAAAAACATTTCCAAAAAAAAAGAATATACCTATATTTGCACCATACAACACATTATAAACATGAAATATAAAAGAATTCTTCTGAAATTAAGTGGAGAAGCACTAATGGGGGAAAGACAATATGGAATTGATCCTGCACGTTTGTCCGAGTATGCTGAAGAAATTAAACAAATTTACGATTTAGGAATTGAAATCGCCATTGTAATTGGTGGTGGAAATATTTTTAGAGGAGTTGCTGGCGCTAGTAACGGTATGGATCGTGTGCAAGGGGATTATATGGGGATGTTAGCAACTGTTATTAACGGAATGGCTTTGCAAGGTGCTCTTGAAGATAAAGGGATGCAAACCCGTTTGCAAACAGCACTAAAAATTGAGGCCATAGCTGAACCTTATATTAAACGAAGAGCTGTTCGCCATTTAGAAAAAGGGAGAATTGTTATTTTTGGAGCAGGGACAGGAAATCCTTATTTTACTACCGATACCGCAGCTGTCTTAAGAGGAGTAGAAATACATGCTGACGTAATTTTAAAAGGAACCCGTGTAGATGGTATTTACACCGCTGACCCAGAAAAAGATCCAACAGCGACAAAATTTGATTATCTTTCTTTTGATGATGTTTTGAAAAAAGGATTAAATGTAATGGATACTACCGCTTTTACACTAAGTCAAGAAAATAAATTACCAATCGTAGTTTTTGACATGAACAAAGAAGGAAATTTATTGAGAATTTGTGAAGGTCAAAACATAGGAACTGTAGTAAATATATAACCATATATTCTTAGTGATTGTATAGCTAAATTTGAATAATAATGACAGAAGAAATAGAATTTATTTTAGACGGTACCAAAGAATCCATGACGGGTTCTATTGTACATTTAGAAAAAGCATTTTTAAATATTAGAGCAGGAAAAGCTTCTCCTGCCATGTTAGGTAGTGTTTTTGTTGATTATTATGGATCAGCAACTCCACTTTCACAAGTATCAAAAATCAGTGTGCCTGATGCAAGAACCATAACGTTACAGCCTTTTGAAAAAAACATGTTGCATGCAATAGAAAAAGCTATTATGGTTGCTAATATTGGTTTCAACCCTATGAATAATGGCGATGTAGTAATCATTAGTGTGCCGCCATTGACAGAAGAACGTCGTAAAGAATTAGCAAAACAAGCCAAAGCGGAAGCTGAAGATGCTAAAATTGGAATCAGAAATGTTCGTAAAGAAGCAAATTCAGACATTAAAAAACTAGAAAAAGAAGGCACTTCGGAAGATATTTGTAAATCAGCTGAAGAAGAAGTTCAACTTTTGACCAATAGTTTCATAAAAAAAGTAGACGAACTTTTGGTTCAAAAAGACGCCGAAATCATGAAAGTATAAAGTTTTTTTTAAAAGAGATTTAAACACAAAGCGCCTTCCGATAGAAAGGTTAAATAAGGTTTGAGATTTTTTTTGAATACAAATACTTAAAAATGGAAAAAAGTCAACGAAGTTTCTATACAAGTCTTGGAAAAACGAATTGGCTTATAAGGATGCAATTGAAGCGCAAATGACTATGGAAATTGAATTTTCAGAAAATTTGAAATTAGTATGATTTATAGAAAATGGAGAATATCATGTGGATTACATTTCATATTAACTCACTAAATTCACAACTACATTCCGCTTCTAATGGCTTCTACTGGGTCTAATCTGGAGGCGGAAATTGCAGGCAAAATACCAGAAATCAATCCAATTGTTGCAGCTAAACTGGTTCCTAAAATAATATTCCCGACTCCTAATACAAATTCAAAATCGAGCATATTTGTGAGTATAACTGATATAATTCATACTAAAAGTAATCCAATAGCACTACCTAAAACACAAAGAATTACGGCTTCAAACAGGAATTGAAATAAAACAATTTTTCAGACGTTATTAATAATCTTTACTTTTCTATTTTTTAAAATTTGTATTATGCTACTTAGAAGGCTTCTTGTTGTTTTAGTGTGTTTTCAATGTTCTTTTTTGTTTGCGCAAAAAAACATTTCTGGCAAGGTCGTGGATGAGGTTACGAAGGAACCTTTGGCATTTTGCTCGATAATATTTAACAACAATCCTAAAACTGGTGCTACCAGCGATATTGATGGAAAATTTGAATATCATTGTGACTATGACATTTTATTTATAAAATGTTCTTTTATTGGATATGAAGCCCAAAATATACCTGTTAATTCTCAAACAGAATTCGTAATCAAACTAAAGCCAAATACTTTTCAACTTGATGAAATTGTGCTTTCGGCTGCCGAGAATCCAGCAAATAGAATTATCAAAAAAGTTATTGCAAACAAAAACCGAAACAATCCCGAAAAAATTAGTTCTTTCACTTATGAATGCTACAACAAGACTGTCTATGATTTTCTTGCCAATAATGCCGACAAAACCGATAGTTTAAAGATAAAAAAGGTAATGAAAGGCAGCCATTTGTTATTGATGGAATCGGTAACACGACGAAAGTTTTTATTACCCGATTCAAGCGAAGAAGTAATAATTGGCACAAAGGTTTCTGGATTTAAAAATCCAAAGTTTGCTTCACTGGCTACCGATTTGCAACCGTTTTCTTTTTATGGCGATAATATTAAATTTATAAATATAAATTACCTCAATCCTATTGCCGATGGCAGTTTAAGCAAATATCAATTTTATTTAAAAGACGAATATTATCGAGGTAAAGACACTATCTTTATCATTAGTTACAGACCAAAAAAAGGTAAAAACTTCGAAGGATTAACGGGTGTTTTACATATCAATTCTAATAAATATGCCATTCAAAATGTAACCGCTACACCTTTTGAAAAAGGAAAAATTGATTTAAAAATCCAACAACAATATCAGCAAATTGGAGGTGAAGTATGGTTTCCGGAACAGTTAAATTATGTGTTGACTATCAAAGAATATCCAGATAAAAAAATAGGAATGTTTGTAAACGGCAAAAGCTATATCAATAATGTAAAACTGAATGGTCTGTTAAAAAAGAGAGGTTTTGCAGTAGAAAAAGTGAGAATTGATGAAAATGCCAATCAAAAAGACAGTTTATTTTGGAGCAATTATAGGATAGAACCTATAAATCCAGTAGAAAAAAAGACCTATGTTTTTTTAGACAGTATTGGTAATAAATATAAATTAGATAAACTAATGACCATTACCGAAAAGCTGATGCGTTATAAATTTCCTTTAGGTGTTGTAGATTTAGATTTGACTAAAATCATGTCCTTCAATGAATATGAAGGCGCAAGGCTTGGGTGTGGTTTTTTTAGCAATGAAAATTTATCAAAAAAACTAACTTTAGGGGCGTTTGCAGGCTACGGATTTCGAGATAAGCAATGGAAATATGGGGGTTCTGTGGCTTATGAATTTTCTAAAAAACATGAATTTTCAGTCGAATTGCAACATCAAAACAATTTACAAGAAACAGGATTCACGGGTGTTAAAAGCAGTTTGGCTAATGAATTTAATTTTAGAAATTATATTGGTTTCCAAATGGATAAAATCATTAAAACCAGTTTCGCTCTTAAATTCAGGGCTTTTAAATACTCAAATTGGATGGTAAAATTTCAAAATACCAAAGTAAATCCAACTTATTTGTATCAATTTGATTTTGACAACAAAGCTTTTACAGATTATTACAATAGCGAAATTATTTTAGGTGTGCGTTGGGCACCCAACGAAAAAATCATTTCTCTTTTTGATACACGAACCGTTATGGAAAGCGAAAAACCAGTTTTTAATTTATATTTTTCCAAAGGGTTAAAAGGAATTGTTAACAGTAATTGGGATTATAATAAAATTGAAGCTACCGCAGACCAATCATTTTACACAAAAAATTTGGGAAAAACGGCTTACCATCTAGAAATAGGATATGTTGACAAACCCTTGCCTTACGGGTTGCTTTTTACCGGCTCAGGAGGTTTTGATTCTAAAAACTATATATTGACGAGTAATTTTTTTCAAACGATGAAGCCTTATGAATTTTTATCCGACCAATACGTCAATTTATTTTTAAGTCACAATTTCGCAGCGTTATTGTTTAAAACCAAGATTTTTCAACCCGATATTAGTCTCCATCACAACATGGGAATTGGCAGTTTGCAAAATCCTGAAAAGCAACAATTAATGACCTTTAAAACGAACAATAATTTGTTTGTAGAATCGGGCATTCAATTTGATAATGTTTTAAAAATGAATTACCTAAACATTGGTTATTTGGGGCTAGGCTTCGGAGCGTATTACCGTTATGGAGCGTATAATTTTGAAAACAAATCAGATAATTTTGCTTTCAAAATTAGTTTTACATTCTCTATCAAATAAGAAATTTTTCTACATTCCGCTTCTAATGGCTTCTACTGGGTCTAATCTGGAGGCGGAAATCGCAGGCAAAATACCAGAAATCAATCCAATTGTAGCAGCTAAACTAGTTCCTAGAATAATATTGCCGACTCCTAATACAAATTCAAAATCGAGCATGTTTGTGAGTACAATTGAAATAATCCATACTAAAAGTAAACCAATTGCTCCCCCTAAAACACAAAGAATAACGGCTTCGAACAGAAACTGAAACAATATAAATTTGTTTTTAGCACCCAACGATTTTTGAATTCCAATCAGATTGGTGCGTTCTTTTACAGAAACAAACATAATGTTGGCAATTCCGAAGCCACCAACAAGTAGCGAAAATCCACTTATGATCCAACCAATCATTTTCATTTGACCAATAAGACCATCAATTAAATTGGTAAAACCTGAAAAAATATTGATGAAAAAATTGTCTATTTCGCCCGCTTTCAATCCTCTCAGATTTCTTAATTTTTGTTCTAATTCTGCTTTATAAGCATCCATATCGACTCCTGATTCTGGTTTTATGACAATAACGTTGGTTAACATTTCGTTGTTGTCGCCATACAATCGTCGGATAAAATTAACCGGGATAAAAGCGGAAGTATCGTCACTTTCGCCAAAAATACCAGCTCCTTTTTTCTTTAAAACCCCAATAACCGTAAAGCGTTGACCGTACAAGCGTACATTTTTACCTATGGGCTCTAAACCTTCAAAAAGCGAATTGGCAATTTCATTTCCCAATACAATTACAGTTGAACCCGAATTGGCTTCTGCTTCGTTGTAGAACCTGCCTTTTTCAAATTCAAGTCCTTGAATATCTATAAATTCGTGTGAAACTGGAACAATATTAATATCACTAACTGTTTTCGAATCAAATTTTATAGCTTCATGTTTGGTGAAAATTTGAAAACCCATTTGCTCTGTATGTGTAACTGCATCTTTCAAATAGGTATATTCATCGTATTTCATATTCGGAAACTGTTCTCTTTTCCAACGGGGAATATCAGTAGG
>CAIRNC010000216.1 GCA_903879875.1 uncultured Bacteroidota bacterium | reverse complement strand
TTAACGAATATTACGCATACGACTAGTGGCGCAACGGGTATCGGAACAGCTACTGGACTTCCAGCGGGGGTTACAGCTACTTGGGCGACTAATACGATCACCATTAGTGGAACACCAACTGCAGCAGGAACTTTTAGTTATTCCATTCCTTTAACTGGGGGTTGTGGTTCAGTAAATGCTACAGGAACAATTACGGTTACTCCTGCCAAAACGGCAAGCGTAGCTTCAAGTACACCTACTTTGTGTATCAGTACCGCATTAACGAATATTACGCATACGACTAGTGGCGCAACGGGTATCGGAACAGCTACTGGACTTCCAGCGGGGGTTACAGCTACTTGGGCTACTAATACGATTACCATTAGCGGAACACCAACGGCTTCTGGAACTTTTAGTTATTCCATTCCGTTAACTGGTGGTTGTGGTAGCGTGAATGCTACAGGAACGATTACGGTTACAGCAGCATCAGTTGGAGGTACAATTGCAGGAAGCGCAACAGTTTGTACAGGAACCAATTCCACCACTTTAACGTTAAGTGGTCACACGGGTGCTATTACTCGTTGGGAATCCTCTCTTGACAATTTTGCTACTGCTGGAACAAGTATAGCTAACACCACTATTTCATTAACGGCAACAAACTTATCAGCAACGACTTATTACAGAGCGGTTATTACGAACAGTACATGTGCATCTGCTAATAGTGCAACAGCAACAGTAACTGTAAGTGCAGCATCAGTTGGAGGAACCATTACAGGAAACGAAACAATATGTTCTGGAGTAACACCATCAAATAGTATTGCATTGTCTGGAAATACCGGAAATGTAATTAAATGGGAAAGAGCTTTAGATGCTTTATTTACAAATGCTTTAACGGACATAACAAATACTACTACTACTTTAACGGCTTCAAGTATTGGAGCTTTATCGGCAACCACCTATTTTAGAGCAGTTGTTCAAAATGGAAGTTGTGCTACAGCATATTCTACAACTGTTACTAAGACAGTAAACGTTATAGACACTGGAATTGTTAGCGGAACAACTAACGTTTGTACAGGTTCAGGAACTACTTTTACAATTAGTGGTTATACCAATACAGCTACGTTAAGATGGGAATCTTCTACAACTTTAGGGGGAACTTATGCTGCTGCTTCAGGAACTAATACAGGTTCCACATACACGACAGCCAATTTAACGGCTTCATCTGCTGATAATTTCCGTGTGAGAGTTCGTAATACCTTAAATGGGGTACAATGTACTTCTTATTATCCTGCATTTGCAGTAACTGTTAATCCAGTATCGGTTTCAGGAACAATAACAGGAGGAACTACAGTTTGTTCAGGCACAAACAGTTCAGTACTGACGTTAGGTTCAAATACAGGAACAATACAATGGCAATCGGCCACAGCACTGGGAGGAACTTATACAAATATCATAGGAGAAACAAATCAGACCTATACAGCTACAAACTTAACTGGTACTATGTATTACAAAGCAGTTGTTAAAAGCGGTGCATGTGCTTCAGCTACAACTGTAACGCCAGCAACAATAACTGTAAATCCCGCATCGAATGGAGGTACAATTGCAGGAAGTGCGACTGTTTGTACAGGAACTAATACTACAACATTGACTTTGAGCGGTTACACAGGAAGTATAAGCAAATGGCAATCGGCAACAACCAATGACTTTTTAGGAACAGTAACCGATATTGCCAATACTACTTCAACTTTAACAGCGACTAACTTAGCAACAAGCACTTATTATAGAGCGGTAATAACAAATAGTCCATGTTCAGCTTCAAATAGTGCTACAGCGACTATTACAGTAAGTCCAACTTCGGTTGGAGGAACAGTATCTTCAAATCAAACCTTATGTACCGTATCTACTCCTGCACTATTATCTCTTACTGGGTATACAGGAAGTGTAGTAAAATGGCAAAAATCGGCAACAGCAGATTTTGCATCTCCGACTGATATTCCTAATACATTTGCAATATTAAATGGAGCAACAATTGGAGTGATCAGTGCTACCACTTATTTTAGAGCAGTGGTTCAAAGCGGTATTTGTTCCAGCACAAACTCCAATTATGTTACAATTGGTATTAATCTAACGTTTGGCGGAACAGTTTCGGGTACTGCAAATGTATGTTCTGGTACTCAAGCAACGGATTTAACGTTAACAGGTTATTCTGGAAGTATTGTAAAATGGCAAAAATCGACAACATCGGATTTTGCATCGCCAACAGATATAGCCTCTACTTCAGCAACTTTGGCTGGAACTACTATAGGAAATATTTCTGCTACCACCTATTTCAGAGCAGTTATTTTACATGGAAGCTGTGGCAATATTTATTCGTCTATTGCGTCAATGAATATTACAACGACCACATGGAATGGAACTAGTTGGGATAATGGAGTGCCAAACGCAACTACACGTACTATTATGACTGGAAATTATACCTCTCCTGGAGGCGGTGTTACAAATAATTTATATATGTGTAATCTTACTGTTACCAACGGCGCAATTGTAGATGTGCTTTATGGAGATAATTTTATTGTTACCAACGAAGTTACTGTTGTTCCAGGTTCATCATTAACTTTTGAGAGCAATGCCAATTTGGTTCAAATCAATAACGTTGCGGATTCAGGAATTATTAATGTAAAAAGAGATACCAATCTTCAAAAACGTATGGATTATGTATTATGGTCAACACCAGTAGTAGGTCAAAATTTAAAAGCATTTTCGCCACTTACTTTTGTTTCAGAAACCGTGAGTCGTTTTTATAATTATAATTCTCTTACCAATCAATATCAATACATTTTTACTCCCGAAGCTTATACATTCGCTACAGGAAAGGGCTATTTGATTCGTATGCCAAATACGTTTTCGGATACTGTAGCCGCTACTTTTAATAGTCAATTTACAGGAGTTCCAAACAATGGAGATATAACTGTATCTGTAGTACAGAGTGGAGCAACTGACGGAGGTACGCATACCACTTATGACAATGCAGGTGTTCCAACTTATAATGTTCCTAACGTTTCAACAGGTTATAACGCTATTGGAAATCCATATCCTTCTACATTAGATTTAGATAATTTTTTCATAGCTAACGGTATTGCAGAAGCACTATATTTTTGGAGAAAAACTAATAATACTACTACTTCATCTTATGCCACTTATACAATGGCAGGAGGGGTAAGAAATACCGAATTTGCATTATTATCACCAGGACAAGTATTTGATTATAATCAAATCACTCCGAGTGGAGTGCTTCAGGCAGGTCAAGGGTTTATCTTTAAAGCTGTCGGTCCAACAGTTACATTTACAAACTCTATGCGTTTTACCAACAATGCAAATCAATTTTTCAAAAATGGAAATGTCGATAAAAATAGAATTTGGTTGAATTTATCTTCAGAAACGGCAACTTACAACCAAACTATGGTAAGTTATATGACTGGTGCTACAAATGGAGTTGATGCAGCAATCGATGGTAAATACATTAATGATTGTCAAACGGCATTAACTTCATACTTAAATAATACAGAGTATGTTATTCAAGGTAAAGGGTTGCCTTTTGTAGCTACAGATATTGTTCCTTTAGCATTCAAAAATACGGTTGCAGGAAATTATACTATAACACTGGATCACGTGGATGGTTTATTCAATGGCAACCAAGATATTTATTTGAAAGATAATGTAGCCAATATAACTCATAATTTAAAACAAAGCGCTTATACATTTGCTTCAGATGCTGGTGTTTTTAATAGTCGTTTTGAATTGGTTTACAGTAGTTCTCCTTTAGCAACTCAAAATCCAGCATTCACCGACTACAGTGTTGTAGTTTACAAACAAAATGAAGTATTGAATGTCAATACAGGAAGTGTGAAAATGAAAGGTATTAAAATCTTTGATGTTCGAGGTAGGTTAATTTATGAAAAATCTGCGATTGGAGCAACTTCATTAGTGATTAAAGAGTTGACAGCTGAGCAACAAGTATTGGTTGTTCAAATCACTTCAGAAGATGATAAAACAGTAGTTAAGA
>CAIRNC010000215.1 GCA_903879875.1 uncultured Bacteroidota bacterium | reverse complement strand
GCATTTTAGTTACTCTAGCTTCTATAGTTTTTGTTATCGTTGGAACTACTACTTTTTTAATTGTAACCAAAGGTTTTGATTATGTAAAAGACAATATCATCGGACATCCTTCTAAAGAATTGCTTGAAGGCGAATGGGTTACCAGTGAGTATGGAAATCCGAGTATTTCGCTTGAAACGCCTAAAGTGCTCAAAAGAATCGATTTAACCAAGTCGCTTCCAAAAGAAGGATTGGCATTAATGAAAGACATGCAATCTTTTGCTTATGGCAGTTTTATTGACAATTTTTACATCATGGTTTCAACGTTCAATTACAAACAAGAACAGCAAATTGATTTAGCAAAAGGAATGGAAGGTGCCACAAAAATGATTGAATTGCAAGGCGGACAAAACATGCTTGTGAAACAAGAAGATTTTGAAACCAAACAAGGAATTTCAGGAATGAAAGGCTATGGCACGTTTTCAATGCTAAATCCAATAACTAAATCAAGTACCAAAGTGTATTATGAAATTTTGTTATTCAGTCAAAATGGTGGTTTGCAACAAATCATGATTTTGCATCAAGAAGGCGATAAATATGCCAATACAATTTCAGATAGAATTTTACAATCGGTTGAACTTAAAAAAGTAAACAGCAATGAATAAAATCACTTTTTTAAATCCTGAATTTTTCTGGCTTTTTATTTTGATTCCAATAGTCATTGGTTGGCAAATTTGGAAAAGAAACCAACAATCGGCTACACTAAAAATAAGTTCGTTACAAGGTTTTAGTCACTCTAAATCATTTTTGGCAAAACTTAGACCTTTACTATATGTTTTTCGAATACTGGCTTTAAGCTCCATGATAATCGCATTAGCTAGACCAAGAACGGTGGACATTAGCAGTCAAACTAAAACGACCAAAGGAATTGATATTGTAATGGCAATTGACGTTTCGGGTAGTATGCTTGCCAAAGATTTATATCCAAATCGAATGGAAGCGTTAAAAAATGTTGCCAAAGATTTTGTTGGTGAACGCCCAAATGACAGAATCGGATTGGTGCTTTATGCCTCTGAAGCATACACAAAAACGCCTGTTACTAGTGATAAAGCCGTTGTTCTTGATGCTTTGAATAGTATAAAATATGATTTTAATTTACAAGACGGAACCGGAATTGGTATGGGACTTTCGACAGCAATAAACCGTTTGAAAGACAGTAAAGCTAAAAGTAAAGTTATAATTTTGATGACCGACGGTGTCAATAACGCTGGATTTATCGAGCCTGAAACGGCTTCGGACATTGCAAAAGAATATGGAATAAAAGTGTACACTATTGGAATTGGAACCAACGGTAATGCCGAATTTCCTTATGCTGTAACGCCGGATCATAAATTTCTTTTCAAAATGATGAAAGTTGAAATTGATGTAGAATTATTGAAACGAATAGCAGCCAAAACTGGAGGAAGGTATTTTAGAGCAACTAGTAATAGCAAATTAGAATCGATATATGCTGCAATCAACAAGCTGGAAACAACAGAAATCGAGGAATTAAAATTCTACGATTATGATGAAAAGTTTAGACCATTGGTGCTTTTTGCAGGAATAGTATTGCTCTTGGAATTAGGATTGCGCAACACAATTTTTAAATCATTTATATAAAGAAAGGCGTTTTTTAGATACTTCTAAAATCAAAATTC
>CAIRNC010000214.1 GCA_903879875.1 uncultured Bacteroidota bacterium | reverse complement strand
TTGAAAATTATGAAGTTAGATAAAAATGTAATTAAACTCAAAATTGATATGAATAGAATAGTTTCATTTGTTATTTTAGTTTCCATTATTTTTCCTTGAATTTCGCCAAGTTCGGCAACAACAAGTCCAAAACTCAAAATTGGATAAACACAAACTAAATAAATAAAAATTAAGTTTATGATTATCAAGAGTATAATTCCAATTATTTTCCTATTTCTCATTTTTCAGGTAAAGTTACGGCTAACGTGTCGCGGCTTCACGAAGTGGCGATGAACCAAGACCAAGCCTTCACAAATATAAACAAAACTTTAAATTAATAACCTTTCCGATTTCAAATAAATCCCGTGCCTTGCCATTTCTTGAAACCGCTGTTATCCTCATTTTATAATTGTCAGTTCTCAATTGCACTTAAAGTGTTGTATTCATTGACTTTATTTAATTTGACAATGCAATTTTAAGCATAAAAAAGCAACGAAATACTTGTTTTGTTGTACCCAATGTTGTACCTTCGTATCACGATGCACCCAATTGAAAACATAGTATTTACAATACTTTCACTCATTTGCATTGCTTTACAAATATAGTACAACATTTCTAATTTTCTAACACTATGGCATCAATTAAACTAATTTTAAGAACACACCAGGCAGACCAAACCGGACACAGCCCTTTGTATATTCGAATTATAAAAGATAGAAAAACGAAATTTATCACTGCTGGAGTGAAGCTCAAAGAGAACGAGTGGGATGAAGTAAAGCAGAAAGTAAAAAAGAACCATCCCAACAGCGCGAGGATGAATGCTGCATTATCTCAAAAAATTGCAGATGCTGAAGGTCAGGTTGCCGATATGGAAAGAAAGATAAAAACTGTTTCCATCAAAAAACTAAAAGAAGCCATCAAGGGAAAAGAAGTGCCAAACTTTTTTCAATATGCTTATGCTCGATGTGAAAAAATAAAAGGTAGCGTTTCGTTTGGAACCTATAAAAATTATATGCTTTACACTAAGAAATTTGAAAACTATGTAGGCAGCAAGGATGTTTATTTTGATGATATTACGGTGTCAGTTTTAAAGGACTATATGGCTCATATGGGAAATATTCTAAAAAACGGAGCAACCACACAACGCTATTCAATAATGATCTTGGCGATAATGTTCAAGGAAGCTATTAAAGAAGACATCATTCCAGAATATATGTACCCATTCAACAAACTGACATTAAAAAAAGATACTGAGAAAAGAGTATTCCTAAACAAAGACCAAATCGAAAAACTAACCAATTTAGACCTCAAAGAAGGAAAGAAAGCCGATTTATGGCGTGATTTATTCCTTTTCTCAATTTATGCCGGAGGATTAAGATTTAGCGATGTTATCGAGCTGCAATACAATAATTACAATAGCGAAGAGCAAAGAATAAAAAAAGTAATCCGCAAAACAGGAAGATTACACCAGTTCAAAATTGGTAAAGTGGCGATTGATATTTTGAATAAATACATCAAAGAAGATGCACAACCAGATGATTATATTTTCCCAATTATTACAGATAAAAAATCATACAACAAGAGCGAAGAAACACGTTATTTCATTTCACAAAGAGAAAATCATTCTGCAAATTTCCAACTCAATCGAATGGGTAAAATGTTGAAACTACCGTTTCCACTTTCGTTCCATTTATCGCGACACAGTTTTGCGACAAATGCGTTAAATAACGGAATGAGAATTGAGCACGTTTCAAAATTAATGGACCACACAGACATCAGTACAACGCAGATATATGCTAAAATCATCAGCGAAGAATTAGACAAAGCAGTTGATAATTACATCTTTTAGAAAAGAACGAAGGTAAATTGTAGTCAATCTTACTTTTAAAATCACATACGAAGGTAATTTTTTTAATTTTTTACTCTCGAAAATCATTTCGAAGGTAATTTTTTACTATTTTTACTCTCGAAAACAAAAAGAAGGTAAATAATCCTAAAATTGACTTTCATAAACACACCGACTATGGCAGCAAATTATAACCCGGAAAAACCGTATAACGAATTACCGTTACTACCACCAAATACTGATTTAGAAACCAAAGTAATTTTAAAAAAACTAATTACTTCCAGCAGAGCTTTATCCGAACTAAAAGGAGCGATAACCAATTTGCCAAACCCAACGCTGTTTATTGACACCATCAATTTACAAGAAGCACAAGCCAGTTCAGCAATAGAAAACATTATTACAACCCAAGACGAATTGTTTTTGGCTTCCATAGCCGAAAAAAAATACGATAATCCAGCGACTAAAGAAGTAATGCATTACAAAGTCGCGTTGTGGTTTGGCTTTCAAGAAATCGAAAAACGACCATTCTTAACGACCAATTTGTTTATCAAATTAGCACAAATCATAAAGGAAAACACAGCTTCAATCAGAAACGCACCAGGAACACAATTAAAAAATCCAGCCACAGGAACAGTAATTTATACACCACCAGAAGGAGAAAATACCGTACGTGAAAAATTAAAAAACCTAGAAGACTTCATTCACGCAGAAGACGAAATAGATCCATTAGTAAAAATGGCAATTATTCATTATCAGTTTGAAGCCATACATCCGTTTTTTGATGGAAATGGAAGAACTGGACGTATCATTTTATTATTGTATTTAAAATTGGCAGGACTATTAGATTTACCAGCGTTGTATATGAGTAATTACATCATCGACAACAAAGCGGCCTATTACAACAATTTACGAAAAGTAACCGAAGAGGGAAACTGGGAAGATTGGATAATGTATATGTTGGATATGGTCGAAGAAACAGCGCTGAAAGGCAGAAAACAAATCACAGCAATTGAAGAATTAATGAATACAATGGCAGCCGAAATTCAAGAAAAATTGCCAAAAGTATATTCAAAAGATTTGGTAGAAGCCCTTTTCCGATTACCATATACAAAACGACAACAATTAGAAGCAGAAGGTCTAGCATCATTAAAAACTATTGGAAATTATTTGATAGCTTTAGAAGAAAAAGGCTTTCTAAAAAGTGAAACCGTAGGCAAAGAAAAAATATACATTAATTACCGATTATTAGAAATTCTAAAACAGTAATTCCAATCAAAATTTAAAAATAAAAAAATTTCAATATCAAACTATTAGCGAGTGTTAAGCACCTATTTTATTGACTTAAAACGATTGTTAATAACTTCAACTAAAATCCTTTAACAAGGATTTTTTTTATTTTATAACTTTACATCAAAGTAAACAAGTAATTTTTAAAGCATTCGAAACGAGTGATAAACGAACTCTAGTT